>CAKZUK010000140.1 GCA_937921775.1 uncultured Saprospiraceae bacterium | reverse complement strand
ATCAGGCGCCAACTCAGAAGGTGGATATTAAGATATAGTTGGGATATAGTTGGGATATAGTTGGGATATAGTTGGAAGACCGAAGAGGACCAGGACGAGCGCTAATTCAGTTGTGTTGACATTTGGCAGTATCACTGTTAGTAATGTTTCTAAATGTAAAACCGCAAAATGATAAATTTATAATGTAAAAGTGGTCGAAAATCGCGGATTTTACGCTTAAGGGCAAACTTTTATATTTTAAATTTTGCGGTTTTACATTTTACATTTAGAACCTAGGATATCCAAGCTATTGCAAGGCTTTCCTCTACAAAAAACGTATCTTTGCCTCCACATTAATGCAAAATAAAATATGTTAACCCAAGAAAAAGAAGAACTACTAATACGAATAGATAAAGCTTTAGATGATGTACGTCCTCACCTTGCGGTTGATGGAGGTAACGTGGAGCTGGTAGATGTTACGGATGATATGGTGGTTCAAATCAAATGGATGGGCAATTGTGAAAGCTGCAATATGTCAGCCATGACTATGCGTGCAGGTATCGAACAAAGTATTCAGTCCAAGATACCTAATATCAAAGGTGTCGAAGCAATCAACGGAATTACAATTTAACATTTATAGCTTAGCATTCCCGAAATTTAATACTCAAATAAATAGAATAACAAGTGCATTCTATTCCTGCTTGGCGGCCTGTCTAGCCAGATGGACCTCGGCAGGTTCTAATTCCATTTCCAATTTTTATTCACTATGACTCGTGACGAACTATTCCACCAAATCCAAACAAAACGATCTTACCTTTGCGTTGGTTTGG
Organism: uncultured Saprospiraceae bacterium; assembly: GCA_937921775.1. Classification (GTDB taxonomy): domain Bacteria; phylum Bacteroidota; class Bacteroidia; order Chitinophagales; family Saprospiraceae; genus CALGLS01. The sequence continues at coordinate 41,500 of CAKZUK010000140.1, read as the reverse complement.
ACGCTGACCTAAATCGTATTCCAAAACATCTTCTCGACAAAGCAGACCCCATCTTTGAATTCAATAAGCAGATTATTGATGCCACCAAAGACCTTTGTGTAGGCTACAAACCCAATATTGCTTTTTACGAAGCGCTTGGTGCAAAAGGCTGGGAATCTTTACAGAAAACCTTGGACTATATTCCAGAAGAACACTTCACCATTGCTGATGCAAAACGTGGAGACATTGGCAATACTTCAAAATTATATGCCCGTGCTTTTTTTGAAACCATGAATTTTGATTCAGTGACAGTTGCACCTTACATGGGTATCGATTCTGTTCAACCTTTCCTAGAATTTGAAAACAAATGGGTGATTCTACTTGCACTAACTTCTAATAAAGGCAGCAATGATTTTCAGTTTACAAAACAAGAAAACGATCAACCACTTTACGAAAAAGTAATGCGCAGAGCAATGACTTGGGGAACTCCAGAAAATCTGATGTTCGTGGTTGGAGCTACGCATCCAGAGAAGTTTGAAGAAATTCGTCGCATCTCTCCTGACAACTTTTTATTAGTACCTGGCATTGGAGCACAAGGTGGTGACTTGGAAGGTGTTTCCAATTATGGACTGAATGATCATTGTGGGCTTTTGGTCAATTCGTCTCGCGGGATTATCTATGCGGGTGATGGTTTGGACTTTGCGGATAAAGCTCGTGCTGCTGCTGGGAAAGTGCAGGAACTTATGAGTGGCTTGATTGTGTAGGACTATAGGATTTTGCCGAATTAAATTAGATTCGAACCTAGCCCTCAAATGCTTACTAAAGCAGTAAAAGCTTAGTAAGCATTAGCGAATCATCCCTTCTCTTTCGAGTCCGAAAGTCATAACATTCTATTTATCATGACCATACATTTCTGATTATTTCCTATAAATTGGTCGTAAGATTTAAGTTTAAAAAATAATATCATGGTTACAATGAACTTAAAAATCATTCTACTATCATTTATCTTTTATTGCTTTGGAAATATATCATATGCTCAATACCATCCTATACCGTCTAATGTCTTGACTGACTTTAGTAAGCAACTATCCAACAAATCCAGTCAACAATTAAAAGAATTACTTTTTAAGGAATTTATGTTTCAGAAAACGAACTTGATTTTTCATGAGTTAGTTTTTAGAAATGATAAAGACTCAAAAAACCTTATAATAGATTACATTATCCATCTTGAAGAAAAATCGAAAAATTGGGATCAAAGTGAAGGACGAATTAGAAGTCAGAAAATATATTGTTTAGAATTTAAAGCCCAAGCTGAAGTTTATTTAGCAAAATTTAACAGTGGCACTTTTGAAGCAGCATTTATTGAAAGCTTGGATAAGTTATTAGAGTCTGACCCTAACACTTTTTTAATTGATCTGATTGCCTCCAAACTGGCAAGAATAGGATCTGAAGATGCAATGATTGTTTTAAAAAAGCATCGTCAATTAAGACCGATGGTAGAATTAAGTATGTTTAAAGTACTAACTCAAACACTATCAGATTACGAACTATCTAGCTTTGTTTTTTTATCCGTACAAGAAAAAATAGCCACGACGGACGATCATGTTTTACCATTTCTGGTTGCTGAAAGATCTATAATGGCTAAAAGAAATGATGAAGACCGAATGATAAATATAATAAACGAGGAGTTAGATTCGCCGAACTGGAAGGTAAGCTTAAACGCAAATAAGAAAAACTATTATTTAAAATACCTTGCTGAACAGAAAGAATACTTTGAGGAAAGGAAAGAACGAATTAAAAAAGAATCGGCAAGTCAGAATCATACTAGCCATCAATTAAAAAGTCCAGCTAAAGTTAGAAGAAAAATCAATAGCACCCTGAAGGTCATTCGCCCTGAAGATAAAGGTGAAGATTTTAAAACTAAGTCAAACAGCGCATTATTAGCTTATTTAGAGAGCAATAGTTTTCATGAAATATATGAGAACCACTCAGCTTATGAAGTTGAAATTGTGAATTTCAGAAAAGTTGCCAAAATCCTAGGAGATAGGCACTTGAAAGGAGAGTTGATTTTAGCATCAAATGATCAACTAATTATTAATAGAGTGGTCAAAGAATATTTACTCATGATTAGCTCAAGTGACATTAAAAATTTTTCTGAAGCTAATCAGCAAATATATCGTTTTTGGTCCTTAGCAATTCCTGTCCTATTAAAAGAGTTGGATAAAAACAAAAATTTCAATTCCTCTGCTCAACTAATAAACCAAATGAAAAGTGAAGAAGTTATTAATCTTGTCATTAAGAAAACAATGACAACTACAAATAAAGATAAAAAAGTAAAATTGTATCGGCTTTTAAAGATGATGAACAATCATTATAGAATCCCCAAACACCATAATCGTCCAGCCTTAAATAAGAATGAAATTGAAGAACTCTACGAAAGACTAATCATCCCCGCACTAGAAAAGATCAAACCACAAATTGAATAGGAGATTAAGTTATGATCTAATAAGAAAGTGGAATTCCCTCTTCCCATAAGCTTAGTCTTTTGTGATCCAAACAGACATAAAAAAATCCAAACTTCACAAAAGTAAAGTTTGGATTTTTTCATAAAGCCTAAGACCTCAAATAGTTGTTGAATTCTATTTAGTAGGATTTACAATACTTTTAAAATTCAGTAATCGTCTTTATTCCAAGACTTTCACAAACCGCTTAATCACAATATCAGATCTTTTACTAATCAAACGAATCGTGTAAACACCTTGCTGTAATTTGGAACAATCAACATCCTCAAATCGATTCTCTACAACAAATGATTTTGATTCCAAAATCTGTCCTCGAACATCAACCAAATCATAATGCACTAGTTTCCCTTCGAAGTCTCCAAAATCAATGGTCATATAATCACTTACCGGATTCGGATACAAACGCACGGCAGCAGTCAAATCTGAATTCGTATTATCAGAATTTGTCTCAGCCATTCCAGCAAAACCAGTTCCTACAATCACCGTGTAGTCTTCAACTTCACCAAACTCAAACACTTCACATGGACTAGGGTAGCTATCTCGCTTCTTGCTCACACGCATTCTACATTCACCTGCTACTGCATCTCCAGGGATGGTAACCAAACCCGTCACTTTAGAAGTAGTTGTCCCATCTTCCTCGGCAGGAGCGAAAGCAGAAAAGATCGTTTCAGTAGCCTCATCAAAAACACCATCTTGATTATAATCAATCCATACCTTCCAATATTGATCGTAACCAAAATAACTAGTCTTGGCAGTTAATTCGATTGAGTAAATAGCATTTGGTGATACATTCGTGACATCATCTGTAAAATCGCTGTATGCCTTTTTACCAGAAGTATTACTAATTTCGTCAAACTTCACTTTATAAATCCAATCATTCCACGGATACTCACTTTCTGATTCGCAAATTTCCTGTGGTTCTGTTGTTAATGTAATATCAAAGGAACAGGTTTCAATATTGCCACAAGCATCAGTGATGACGTAAGCGATATTGGTTACACCTGCAGATAATAGACTACCGTTTACTGGCCCTGAAGTTTGATTTATACTTAGGTTTCCATTTGGACAATCAGAAGTAGCAGCAGGTTCCGTCCAGTTAACTACCTGCGGTCCATTTGGCGCAGCCAGTTCAATATTATTAGGACAAACAAAACTTAAAGTAGTTGCAGCTTCTTCAACGGTGACCAAGAAAGAACAGACTTCTCCGTTTTCACAGAAATCAAAAAAGGCATAAGACACCTGTGTAACACCGACAGGGAATAAAGTTCCACTCGCAGGACCGCTGGTCTGCGTAATAAATGCGCCTGAGGTCGAACAAGTTGAAGTAGCAATAGGAGCATCCCACTCAACGAAAGCAAGTGTCGCACCTAAATCAGCCGTTACAGTAATGTTATCCGGACAAGTATAACTTAGAATTGGTCCAACTTCTCCAGAAATATTAACTGTATAATCTTCAACTTCACCATATTCGAAAGTTTCACATGGTGTAGCATAGCCATCTCGCTTCAGCGAAACACGCATTCTTGCAGTACCATTTAGGGCAGTTGTTGGTATCAGAATATCAGCGTTTACCACATGAATCTGATCTCCGTAAGTAGCTGGAAAGAAGATAGACGCTGCGGTTTCAGTCGCTTCATCAAAAGCACCATCGAGATTATAATCAATCCACACTTTTATGAATTCATCGTTTCTCTCAGGACTAGTATATCTTAATGTCAAACTAAATGGAACCGTTGCACCTCTTTCAACCATTGTACTTTCATCCGTATAGTCGCTATAAGTTGTTTTGTTTGACTCTTTATCAATATCTCCAAATTCAATTTGTTTGATATACTCCTTCCATGGGTTTTCAGATGCTGATTCACAATCAGGATCTGGTGTATCTTCCTCTTCTTCAATTATGATTTCAAATGTACACGTTAATGAATTATCACAAGCATCTGTTGCTTGATAAGTTATAATCGATTGTCCAATTGGGAATTCACTTCCACTGCTTAAGCCTCCTATTTGACTTAAGCCAACCTCACCAATAGGGCAAGTGCTACCTGCATTTGGCGCAATCCAATTAACATCAAGACCACTAGAACCAAATGGAGCGAGTAAACTAATGTTATCTGGACAAACCAGTTCTAATGTACCAGTAACTATTTCGTAAGTAACAGTCAAGGTGTTTGAAACTGCGTTGCCAGTATCAGCACAATCAATAGCTGCATTTGCTGGTAATACAATCTGAACATCTCCTTCAGTGATAGGATCAATAGTCAATGTGTAAGTTGTTCCGCTTCCGGAAATGCCCGTTGGAGTTCCATTTGAAATTGTGAAATCATTTAACGAAAGTCCACTTACAGATTGATTAAATACGACTGCTACATCAAAAGCAGAAGTAACCATTGAATTAGCAGAAAGTACCACTTCTGGTGCTGCAGTTCCTGATCCACTTATGGTGATCGTTACATAATCAGTCAATGTATAGTAACGTTCATCGTCTTCAAGATTAGCCAAATCATCGCCCGTAAATCGAAGTACATAGGTTCCCTCCTCACTGAAAGAAACATTAGTATTCATATCATTTGCATCTCCAAAAGTTGCAATACCTGGACCTTCAATCATCGTCCATTGTACAGGCCACGAATCAATCGATTCATTTTCTAAAAATAATTCTGCACTTAGGTTTACTTCACAAGCATTAGAGACAGTAAGGTCTGGCCCTGCGTTAACAAAATAACCAATTTCTGAATCAGGCCAAGGCCAAGGTGGTGTCAGCATTGCTGGAAAGTGGCGTCGCATTAAATCGTAACGTCCAGCCCAATATTCATTAGGATGGGTGTGATCCAACTCTAAAGCATGCAGCAATACCTTAGGTCCACGAAATTGATCGTAAAAAGCAAAAACAGTGGCAGGAGGACAGATATCATCTAGATAGCTAATGATAGATAAACTTGGTCCATTGTATCTTTTCGCAAAGAAAATTGCATCGTAATAGCGACTTGCATCAACAGTTGCCTGAACATCAATATTGTCATTCATAGCTTTTTGCAAATAGTATGGAAAGCCAGAAGCTCGGTCAAAAGAATTACCACTATGCTGCCCCATGGTGCCATTACTCTGCACCAATAGATTAACACGTTGATCCAAACCAGCAATAATAGTAGATAGACCACCACCTTGACTTACACCAACCACTCCCATACTCTCTCCATCGAAGTCATCTCTAGAGAAGATATAGTCAATTGCTCTTACGGCTCCAAGAATGCTATAACGATAATAATAACCTTCTTTATCCGTAATATCAGCATTCTCATAAGCATCAGAATCTTGTTCGTCAGGCTCCACATTGTGAATATTGATGGCTACAGAGATGGCACCTCCACGTTCTGCAATTGACTCTGCAGGAGAGACAATATTCGCTCCATCTCCATATGGAGGTAAAGTAAGAACAGCAGGAAAAGGACCAGCTCCTTCTGGAATAGTTATGTAACCATACACTTTCCAGTTATCAATACTAGCAAGTTCAAGTTTGTATGTTTTAGTATAGTCAGACTCTTCGTAGTACTGTAATTGAGGGTTCATGTCTACACTAGCAAGTGCTGCTTTTTGATTCTCCCAAAAAACATCAAAGTCTGCGGGTTCATCTACCAAAGCATCAATATCATACGGAGAGAAGGCCGCAGCAACTAAATCAGATTTACTTCCTTTATTTACTTTACAAATCACCATTGCTGGCTCAGCTGAGCTAAAGGGAATATAGGCTGGTTCGCCGGAGCTAACTTCAATAGTGCCACTAACTATATCAGGAGCATATTTATGATAAGAAATTGTGTATTCAACTGTCCCTGAGGAGCTAGAAGTTACTACAAAATTCATGTTTTCACCGGCTTCATAATAGGCCGTGGAGTTATCGGTTTTAACAGTTAACTGAGCAATGATATTATTTGAGAATACCATCATTGCAATAACTGCAAGGATACAACGAGTCATAATAGATAAGTTGATTTACTTAAAAAATCGGTTAAATATGGGTGTGTTCGGTAAGGCTTTGGACGAAAAGGGGGGAGCCATTAACTTAAAGCTAATGGAATTTTCTAAAATTGTAAGCGTAAATATAACACTTCATTTGGAGAAACTAGATATGAATGATCTTAATTTCCTTGCGTTTTGTGTGAATATAATGCTTGATTATCCTAAACGTCTCAGGGTTATGGTCATACGTATCAATTATTTCTTTAATTGATTCTATGTTTTGGTAACTATTTTCATTTTCTAGGTAACCAAAGCCTTTATAAATTCCGGATTCAATTAAAACGACCGTCTTCTCCTCTTGTGTACGACCCTTATCAATCAAAATAAAGTCGTCAGGAAAATCAGTGTCCAAATCACCAACAGCCTCCATAACTCGTGCATTATAAGATGCTGCATCTTCCTTGTGCACACAGGCCCCCTTACATTTATCAATCTGATGGTAAAAACAGGGTCTTTTAATGATATCTATGTTGCAATAAGTTTGACACAAGTCAAATTCTTCCAGAATTCGATCTAGAGAACCTTTGGCAGAATAACTGGTGGCAAATTCTCTTAAGATGTTTAACTTCTGCTTTTGCTTTTTATTGACTTTGAGAATGTCCATACAAATATAACCATCCTGATTTTCATACGAATGGAGTACATAAGGATATGATCTAGCTCGTTGCGCTCTGTTGATATAGGGGTGGTGGTACTTTATTTCATGTGATTCTAATAATAAGGCTGCTAGTTCACTTCCTGTTATTTCAAACTTGATGTCCCAAACATTCTCGTAGAGCTTTCTTGATTTTTCTGTTTGCTTGACAAAGTGACTCATTACTCGTTTTTTGATATCGATGCTTTTCCCAATGTAAATGATTTCGCCCATTCTATTGTAAAAATAGTAGATACCACAGTCCTCTGGCAAAGTGTGTAATTGAGTAAGTGTAATATTAGCTGGAAGTTGCGAAACTTTGACGCCATGATTGACCATAATATCAATCTCAGTCTTACTCGACTTCTTGTTCATAATGCGCTCAAAAAGCTCTACAGTAGCCAATGTGTCACCCATAGCTCTGTGTCGGCCACCTTTGAGTGTGATATTGAAATGCCGAATCAAGTTGCTCAAACCATAAGATTTCAAACCAGGAAATACCTTTCGAGACAAGCGTACCGTACAGAGCTGACGACGGCTATAAATAAAGCCTAATCTTTTGAATTCCTCTCGGATAAAAGAATAGTCAAATCGTACGTTGTGTGCTACAAAGATGGCTCCTTTGGTACGTTCCACTATTTCCTTAGCCACTTCATAAAACTTTGGGGCATCAAGCACCATATCGTTTGTTATATTGGTAATTCGGGTGATATTAGCAGGAATAGCACGCTCTGGATTGATTAAGGTTTCGTAAGTATCAATAATCTCCTTACCGTTATGTAAAACAATAGCAATTTCAGTTATTTTATCACGAGCAGCCATTCCACCCGTAGTTTCAATGTCAATTATCGCGTATATCTTATCTTTGGCCATGTTTTATAAAGTTATGCTTTTCTCAAGCGAATAAAAGGCTTGATTAATGCCATAAAAAAACGCAGAGGTACATCAAATTGAATGAGCATTTACTCGTTCTAAATGAATATCTCTCTGCGTTTTGCTGGTGAACTCGAAAATTACAAATTATTATGCTGAATCTAAAAATCATTGCTTCTTTTTTCCTTTTATTCTTTATTACAAACTCTGGCTGTAACCGAACAGTAGAGAAGGGGCAAGTTGAAAATGAACCAGTCAACACGACTAATGAACAAATTCCTGAGGAAGAAGTTGTTGCTGAACCTGAGCCAATTGTTGTCGGTGCTGCTCAAGCTTCAGAGTTCATACCCCTGATTCAAGGAAAAAAGGTAGCCTTATTGGTCAATCAAACTTCCATGATTGGGAATACACATCTGGTCGATCGATTAACAAGTATTGGACTTGACATTAAAACCATCTTTGCTCCAGAACATGGGTTCAGAGGTAAAGCAGATGCTGGCGCTCAGATTAAAGACGGTAAGGACATTAAAACAGGTATTCCGCTAATTTCGCTTTATGGAAAAAGGAAGAAACCTACGGCTAGTGATCTAGCAGATTTGGATTATGTGATTTTTGATATTCAAGATGTTGGGGCTCGTTTTTACACCTACATTTCATCCATGACTTATGTGATGGAAGCTTGCGCAGAAAACGGTGTTAAATTCATGGTTTTGGATCGTCCTAATCCAAATGGACATTATGTGGATGGTCCGATTTTGGACAAAGCATTTAGTTCTTTCGTTGGTTTACACGAAATCCCAGTTGTACATGGCATGACAGTGGGGGAGTACGCTCAAATGGTCAACGGAGAAGGCTGGCTAAAGGATGGCATCAAATGCGATCTGACTGTTGTGAAATGTCAAAACTACGATCACAACACGGTATACGAACTCCCTGTAAAACCTTCGCCAAATCTACCTAATATTCAATCAATTTATTTGTACCCATCTTTATGCTTTTTTGAAGGAACTATTGTTAGCATTGGCCGTGGAACGAACAAACAATTCCAAGTAATTGGGCATCCTGATTATCCTAAAACAGACTTCTCTTATATCCCCGAACCAATGGATGGCGCAACTGATCCTAAGCTAAAAGGTCTGTCTTGCAATGGCTTTGATTTATCTAATTCAGATCTAGAAACTTTACGAGATGAGCGAAGATTAAACTTATCTTATTTAATTGATTTTTACAAAAAAATGGGATCTAAAGAAAGCTTCTTTTTAAAAACAAAATTCATCGACAAATTAGCTGGAAGTGATCACTTACGCAAGCAGATAATTGCTGGAAAAACGGAGTCAGAAATTCGAGCTACTTGGGAAGATGGACTAAGAAAATTCAAACGAAAACGAGCTGCTTATTTATTATATCCATAAAAGAAAAAACACCTTGCGAAGAGAACTTGCAAGGTGTTTTTTTTTCTTTTAGCAATTACTTAGAAGTGCTTTGGTGATTACATCCTTTTCGGTTACATAGCTTAAACTTCTTAGCCAAAGGATTTTCCATCCAAGAACCTGCTCGCAAATTTAATACGGGGCCACCACTTCCTCTGATATCTTCCCTTAGGTCTACTAATTCTGGAAAGTTATACAATAGATTTATTTTTTGGTCTGAGATTTTATTTCCAGTTGGTCGCTCTGGCATAGTAACGAAGAAACTAAAAACTTCAGCAATATCTTCACCAGGATTAGTAGCTGCATAAGAAGAAACAAATCGATCGGTGTGTTTATCATACAAGGCAAATGGATCTTCTAGATCAGGATCGTTTTCCAAGTCAGCCCATCCAAGTTCGTATAACTTATTGATGTAAGAGTTTTCATTACTACAACCTTCTCCTGTAAAATAAGTGTTACAAGCACCACCTCCAGTATTCACCTGATCATCATTCAATGTCAAGACATGGCCATATTCGTGAATCGCGACGTAGGTAAAAAGATTTGTAAAATCAATATCACCTAAGTCTCCTTCAATAGCATCTATGGCGAGACCAAATCTCCACTTGCTTAAATCCTCACCATTTGGAGGAAGGACATATCCTAGCAATTCTCCACCGCCGTGAAACACTTCAAATTCCGAAATTTTATCACGATACTGAATAGGAATAAGTCGACTTACAAAATCCCACATTTTGAAGTGCGTCCCAATGTCTTCTTGTAGATTTTTAAGGTCTGAGTTAACAGGATAATCTTTTATTTTAGAAATGACATTTTCATCAACACGATAGAGTGTCAAAGCCCCTTCGCTTGCTTGACCACCGTCATCGTTATAATCATCATCGTCCTCATAATCCCCTTCATCATCGTAGTCTCCCCATTGATCATTTTGATCGTCAAAGTCATTAACAAAATTTTCTTCCTTATTACAAGAACTGATGAATAGGGTGAGCAATAGTAAAAACAACAGATACTTTTTCATAATGTCCCGATTTAAAATGTAAAAAAATGTTTTGAAAAGTAAATGCTTTTTTCATATTCTCGTTTCAATTTGATGTTCAATTAAATGTATATCCCTTAAGGAATTTATACGCATTTGTTACTAGACAAAAGAAACAGAACATTCCCCCATTACTGCAACAAAAAAAAATCCAACGAAAATGAAAATTATTAAATAAGGCTATTTTCAGGTAGAAATAGAATCAATCTAAACAACTGTTTATCAACACCTTAAATAATTAATCCCGAGCCTTGATTGATCAAGACCCGGGATTAATTATTTTTAAAAAGATTTATGCTTTCCTAAAATCGGAAGCCAAAATTCAAACCCCAACTATAAACCCGATCCTTATCTTCAAACTGTTGAAAGGAAGCTTTGGATCCCAAAATAATGTGTCGAGCTACGTAAACTTCATATTCTAAGCTTGCAGAAAAACCAAATTGTTCGGTCCTCGTAGTTTTCCAATCATCACTTGGAAATTCAGTGTTAATTGTAGAATAATCCATCTGTCGATAAACAACTCCACCACCAATTTTCACACTGTTAACATTGTTATTGATTGGCAAGAGATACAAATTCAATTCGGCTTGGTTTGACTTTGTTTTCTGTTCAATCCCATCATCCTGAATTTGACTCGCCCTCACACGAGAACCAATAATTCCAATTGAAACTGGCTTAAAAACTGAACGATTGAATTCCAAATATTGTAGCTTCCCAAAATATTCTCCAGTCTTCAAATAAGAAGACCCATAACCAAATTTAAAATTGTTTTTAGGAATGTATTTGTCTTGAGCGCTAAGGGTAGTTATGCAGAGCGCAAAGCTTAGAATTGTAATGGCTAATGCTTTCATAGTAGTCAATTTAATCGGTCAAAAACTTACACCAATAAATTATGATTAAGTATCAACTATAGCAATAGCCGTTTGCTTTTTTAACTAGTGTTTAACACAATGAAATTTAACGTTACAATGCAACAACAGTTTCAATGAGATCTTTACTTCGCCATTTTAAAATTTCATTTTTATCTGCGCACTTAATTCCGATTTGTTTTGGCCATTTATTTCTTCCAGGCCAGAGCCAAAGGAATCCTGATTGGCCCAATAAGTACGAGAGTAGCGCATCTCTATCGTCATATTCCGAATTCCTTTATAACGTAGATTCACATAATAACGGGTCCCTTTATTGTAATAAGCCGGTACAGAAAAGGTGTACAATAAATTATTTTCATAAGCATAAAACCGAGTTGCATAACCATCAGTATCAAAAATAGCAAAACGAGAAGTAATCGAAATTGGAAAGCCTAATGGCTTAAAAATAACATCTTGATAAGCTGCAAATCCTTTCTGTCGTTCATCATCTCCCCTCTGAGAAAAACCCCAATAAACCCGACTCCGTAACTCAAGTGTTTTACTTACTTTATTAGCCAAATGCAGGCGCATTCTAAATTGCTGGAAATTCTCTAAAGGGTCTATTTTTCCTTCAAAGTCACTATTGTTCACCTGCTTGGTTTCTGAACGCAATTGAATATATGCTTCCATCCGCCTTTTCTGCCAGTAGGTAACCTTGACGAGGTAGTCAATTCCTTTAGAAGGGGCATCTGCATCAAACAACAACCAAGGATGCCGATAAGCATCTACGTAGGTATTTATTTTCCAATTTTTGGCAGGCCTTAAGTTTAGACCAATATACATTCCTTGCTCATTTCGACCACCTCTTTTCTCAGCAAAAGGATTCGCATCAACAGCTTGATAATCCTTAGGAAAGTAACGATGTAATAAAGCTACTTCTGCATGTCGATCCAAACCAATTAACAAACCATTGAGTGTCGCAAGTCGATTATTATCTGACCAGGCGGTTTCTCCAAAAAAGTTTAAATTCTGGTATCGATAATTATAATCTAAACTGGCATTCGTAATTTGATCTCCATTAAAATAGAAGCGGTTGTAAGGTTGTTGATTTCGCTGCAACTCTTTATCATATTGCTCATGCAAAACGTTTAATGCCAAATGGCCTTTACTAGCCTTATATTTTAGAATGCCTCCATAAGAAGTTTGCTTTATGGCATTTTCATCTTCTACCTCATTCACTGTCCGATGAAGACCACTTATTTGTAATGAACTAAACTCATTGACATCATCATTATCCAAGGTATCATTAGCAACTAGATTAGCATCACGATTTCGTACAGAAACAAAACCAGTTAATTCAATATTTTCCCCTAATCCAAAAGTTGCAGCTGCACCACGCATAAACGCGGCTTCATTTAGAGAGCTGTATTTATCAATCGCCTTCGCATTTCGTTTTATAGATGTAACATAAGTACTTTTACCTGAACCAAAACCAGAGTATCGCACCAGTCCCTGCCCCATACTCAGTTTATAATCTCCAAGCGCTACGGCTTTTATCAATTTGCTATAATTATTCAAATAAAGATGAGCAGAGTAATAATCAAAACCATTATTGTTACTTCCCTTAAAAAATTCTTCCCCTGCATCTTTCTCCGCTGTAATTCCAAAACTCAGCCTATTTTGATAAAAATGGCGATAACGAACATAGAGTTTATTTTGGTCACCCAGATATCGAGAACCGGTTTGACCTTCTTCCAATGGAAGATAGCCCTTTTGTTCTTCCAAAACTTTTCCCCAGCGGACATACAACTCGTTTCCTCCTTTTACCAACATCTTGTGAATCGGAATTTGGTAATCATCTACTCCTGAGTAAGTAGATACAAAAGCTTGTATTCTTTGAATCGTTTCCAAATCAAAACTTGAAATGGTTTGCAACTCATAAATAGCAATCAAATCACCGAACCGCTCTCGGTGACGCAGCAAATCATTGATCTGGATAGTACTTAACAAACCCATCGCTTCCAAGTCCTCCCGACTCGCCTTATTTACGTTGAGTGGCTTACCTCTATACAACTCAAATTCAGTATTAAAGTCAAAGTCACCTTCCTCATCTGTGCTTTGAATGAAGTCTTCAATAAACTGTTCATCTATTTCATTAGAAAGTGCAGGAACAATACTGTCATTCTGAGCATAAGCACCATAAGGCAGGCAGCCTATGAATATTAAGCAGCAAAGAAAAAAATTATAATTAAAGCTTTTCCGGTTCATAATTATCTAAGGACTTCTAGGTTAGACGGAAATTTGAGGTTGAAGTTGTTTAGACAAAGGATGTCACAAACCCATGTCAAAACTGCTTTATCACAAAGTTAGAACAATGCAGCTAAAGTGTTGATAAAAAGTTGAAAACTATTTGACTATTTATTACAGACCATTAATTGGAATAATCATGTGATGGTAAATTTTAATTTGACAAAATCGTTATAAATGAAATTATATATGGAACCTTTGAGTAATTTTTCAGTAAATGATTTAAAGCTGAATGGCATAAGTTGTTAGTGTAAAATCTACGCCCTATTTTTGCGGAAATTCTTATTCTTTACTTTCTTAACTCTTAATTTTTCATCGACAATGGCTAAATCAAAATTGGAGTATATATGGCTTGACGGCTATAAACCTACTCAAAATCTACGGTCTAAGACAAAAGTAATCAACGACTTTAGCGGTAAGCTAAAGGATTGTCCAATGTGGTCCTTCGATGGATCATCTACAAAACAGGCAGAAGGTAATTCTTCTGATTGTTTGTTAAAGCCAGTAGCGATCTTCCCAGATCCGGCTCGTGACGACGCCTTTTTAGTTATGACGGAAGTTCTCAATCCTGATGGAACTCCTCATCCGTCAAATAGTCGCGCAACTATTGATGATGATGATAACGATTTCTGGTTCGGTTTCGAACAGGAATATTTCCTAATGGATGTAAGAACACAATTGCCTCTAGGTTTCCCAATTGGTGGTTACCCTGGCCCACAAGGATTATATTACTGCTCAGTAGGTGGTAAAAACACTTGGGGAAGAGCTTTTGTAGAAGAACATGCCGATCTTTGTATTTCTGCAGGTCTTAACTTTGAAGGCATCAACCAAGAAGTTGCTGCTGGACAATGGGAATTCCAATTGTTCGCCAAAGGTGCTAAAAAGGCTGGTGATGAAATTTGGATTGCAAGATACCTTCTAGATCGATTAACAGAGCAATTTGGCTACTACATCGAGTACCATCCTAAACCAGTTTCTGGTGATTGGAATGGCTCAGGTATGCACGCTAACTTCTCAAATACAACTTTGAGAACTTGTGGCTCACAGGAAGTTTACGAACAAATCTGCGAAGCTTTCCGACCTGTTGTAAAAGAACACATTGAAGTATACGGAGCATACAACGATATGCGATTGACTGGAAAGCACGAAACGGCTTCTATCAACGAATTCAAATATGGTATTTCTGACCGTAGTGCTTCTATTCGTATTCCAATTGCAACTGTTGAAGCAGACTGGAAAGGTTGGTTAGAAGATCGCCGTCCTGCATCAAATGCAGATCCATATAAAGTAGCCGCTGTCATCGTAAAAACGGTTAACAGTGCTAATATAACTAAGGCTAAGGCCAAAGCAACCTCTAAAAAGAAAGCGGCTCCTAAAAAGGTAGCAAAAAAGGCTACTCCTAAAAAAGCTACTGCGAAAAAAAAAGATGACTTGACAAAGGTTGAAGGTATCGGACCAAAAATTCAGCAAGTTCTGAATGGTAAGGGTATCAAAACTTACACTCAGCTATCTGCTACCTCTGCTAAAAAGATCAAAACGATCCTTGAAGGCGCTGGTAATCGCTACAAAATTCATGATCCTAAGACTTGGCCAAAGCAGGCTAAACTAGCTGCTGATGGTAAATGGGAGAAATTGAAAAGCTGGCAGGATGAACTTTCTGGTGGTAAATAATAAATGAACTCAGACTGTGTCTGCTTAAAATATTTAAGCCCTTTCTCTTTCAAAAGAGTAGGGGCTTTTGCTATCTTTCAGAAGCTTATAGCTTGTTCATCACTTTGTCCTTAGGGACTTGTTTATAAAAGTTTAAGCGGAACAAGCGACAGAATAAAAATCTACTCCCAACATGCATAGAGCCAAATAATTAGACTATTTATTTAGCAATCAACCTCTACCGCCAGCTCACTTAACTATTTCTAAAACTAATTTCCAGATTTTTCCTAAATTTGAACTAATTATTCAGTCACTACCGCTATTCGCGGTTCCTAAATTAAATTCTTTGATTTGATTTTAAGCTTGGGCTTTACCACAGAAATTTGTCAAAGAACTATAAAACAATACAAACATGAGGTACACTCTTTGGATTCTTTGCTGCTTATTCATCTTCAGTTGTAGTCAACCTGACGGAACAACAGACACCAAATCAACTGAAGATCACAACACGGATCTCGAAAACTTCAAATGGCATACCGAAAGCTTTGCTGATATTAAGATGATCCGATATCAAACACCTGGATTTGATAAGCTGAACGCTAATCAAAAGAAACTCGTTTACTTTTTAACCCAAGCTGGACTCGCCGGTAGAGACATCATGTGGGATCAAAACTATCGACACAACCTTACCATTCGCAGAGGCATCGAAAAGATAATTCAAGATTATAAAGGCGATCGCAAATCTACCGATTGGAATAACTTTATGGTTTACACCAAACGAATGATGTTTTCTAGCGGAATTCACCACCACTATTCTAATGACAAATTCAATCCTGATTTCTCAAAAGAATATTTTACTTCTCTTCTGAAAGGAAGTGGTGCTAAGCTCTCTGACGAAGTACTTAACGTAATATTCAATCCTGAAATTGACGCCAAGAAAATTAACTTCGATCCAAGTAAAGATTTGGTCCAAGGATCTGCAGTCAATTTTTACAGCCCCAACATAACAGAGGCTGATGTAGATGCTTATAATAAAGCTAACTTTAAAAACGCAAACCCAGATAAACCACTTGCTCATGGATTGAACTCTAAACTAGTAAAGGCTAAAGACGGTAAAGTTACCGAGCAAGTTTATAGCGCAAATGGCCTATACGGAGCTGCAATTAAAGAAATCATCAAATGGCTAGAAAAAGCAACTACTGTTGCTGAAAATGAGCCACAGAAAAAAGCGCTCGAATTATTAATCAAGTACTATCAAACAGGTGACCTTAACGTTTGGGATCAATACAACATCGCTTGGTGTCAAGCAACGGAAGGCGACATTGATTATATCAATTCTTTCATTGAAGTTTACCAAGATCCAAAAGGATATAAAGGTTCTTACGAATCTATCGTCCAAATTAAAGATTTTGATGCTTCTGCAAGAATGGCAGTGGTCGCAGAAAATGCGCAATGGTTTGAAGACAACAGTCCAACTATGAAGCTGCACAAAAAAGATACCGTTGTTGGAGTATCCTATAAAGTAGTAGCGGTAGCCGGCGAAGCTGGTGATGCGTCTCCTTCAACTCCAATTGGTGTCAACCTTCCTAACTCCAACTGGATTCGAGCGGAGTATGGTTCTAAGTCAGTTAGCTTAGGTAACATTATCCTAGCTTACTCTAACGCGGATGGACCTGGACTTTTAGGTGAGTTTTCTCATGACGACGAAGAAAAAGCTTTGGCTAAAAAATATGGTAAACTTTCTGGCAAAATGCATACAGCACTACACGAAGTTGTTGGCCATGCTTCTGGTCAATTAGAAAAAGATGTTGCCACTCCAAAAGAAACCTTGAAGAATTACGCTTCTCCACTCGAAGAAGCACGTGCTGACCTTGTTGGACTTTATTTCATTTTCGATCAAAAACTAGTTGATCTTGGCTTGATGGAATCCACTGACGTAGGAAAAGCTCAATACGATTCTTATATCAAAAACGGATTAATGCTACAATTACGTAGAATTGAACCAGGGAAAAATATCGAGCAAGCGCACATGCGTAATCGTCAGTTAGTTGCCAACTGGGTTTTCCAAAAAGGTAAAAAGGACAATGTCATTGAAAAGGTAGTTCGCGATGGAAAAACATATCTCAACATTACTGATTACGATAAATTGCGTGAACTCTTTGGTAAATTATTATTTGAAATTCAACGGATAAAATCTCAAGGGGATTACGAAGCGGGGAAGGCATTGATTGAAGAATACGGCGTTATTGTCGATAAAGAGATTCATGCAGAAGTACTCAAGCGTTCGGAAAAGTTAAACATTCCTCCCTACGGTGGATTCATCAATCCTAAGTTGGTTCCACTAACCAATGACGCAGGAGAAATTACGGACATAAAAGTTACATACCCTGACGACTTTATGGGCCAGATGTTGGATTATGCGAAAGCGTATTCTTTCCTTCCTAATTACAACTAAAGTGAATCAGCTGCAAGCACTAATCAGGAACAACTTGGCTCTGAAAGTGTTTATATATACAGTTTAGTTTCAGATCAAGGAGGAATCTTGAAATCTGGAAGCTTTATCTTTCAATAATCTGATTGAACTAAGCATTTATTTAAAAAAAATCTCTTTATTTGCCTTCCGCAAGCTTGAATTTTCAATATTGTGGCTTCAATAACGATCAAACTCGAATTCAAAATATGTCAAAACCACTGAATATTCCAATAATGGCTGACTTAGCCGCTCAGGGCAAAACCCCTGAAGTTCTTTTCTGGGTAGGTTGTGCTGGAAGCTTTGATGCTCGTGCACAGAAAGTAGTGGTCGCCTTCTCAAAAATATTGAACGAAGCCAAGGTAGACTTTGCCATCTTAGGTAAAGAGGAAAGTTGTACTGGTGATCCAGCCAGAAGAGCCGGCAACGAATTTGTTTTCCAAATGACAGCCCTTCAAAATATTGAAACGCTCAACACTTATAAAGTATCAAAGATCGTAACGACCTGCCCGCACTGCTTCAACATTCTGAAAAATGAATATCCTGCACTAGGTGGATCTTACGAAGTGATTCATCATACCCAATTTATGCAAACCTTGATTGACGAAGGTAAACTGGTATTAAAGGGTGGGGGAGCCTTCGAAGGCAAAAAAATAACCTACCACGACTCTTGTTACCTTGGACGCGCCAACGATGTTTACGAAGCACCAAGATCACTCCTGGAAGGCCTCGACAATGATCTCGTCGAAATGGAACGATCCAAATCAAAAGGACTTTGCTGCGGTGCCGGTGGTGCTCAAATGTTCAAAGAAAATGAACCAGGTGACAAACGAATTAACATTGAACGAACCGAAGAAGCACTTGGAACAGGCGCCACTATTGTAGCTGCCAACTGCCCATTTTGTATCACCATGCTATCAGATGGTATGAAAGCAAAAGAAAAGCAAGACAGCGTAATGGTATACGATCTTGCTGAATTAATTGTGGATAATAATAAATTGTAAGATGAATTCCTACGAAAGCTTAGCACCAGAAACAAGAGTCTGGATTTACCAAAGCAATCGACCTTTGACTGATGAAGAGGTCAAATTGGTCAAGCCAAATATTCAAAACTTTGCTACAAAGTGGATCAGCCATAGTCGTGACCTAAGAGCCTATGCTGACGTCTACCACAATCAATTCATTGTACTAATGGTAGATGAATCTCAAGCTAACGCAAGTGGCTGCTCTATAGACTCTTCCGTTCACTACCTCCAAAGCCTTCAACGAGAACTTGGCATTGAGCTCTTTGATAGAATGACATTTGCTTGGAAAACTAACGATGCAGTAAAAACAGCTAATCGCGATGAATTCGCTCGCCTATATCAAACCGGTGAAATAACGGATGACACGCTCGTTTTTGACAATCTCGTCAACACAAAGGCCGCTTTTGAAACCAAATGGATCAAACCACTTAAGGGGAGCTGGCATACGCGGATGGTGTAAATCTGAGTATGAGCTATGAAGTATGAGCGTGTTAGACGCGAATTATACTTCACGCTTAAAACTGCCTTATATTTCAATCGGTATTCTGTCCAGTAATTTTCCTAGTGGAGGTCGTCCTTTATAAACGCTATTCATTTTCTCTTTGAAAATTTCCTCACAGCCCCTTCTTTCTCCGGCACAAGCATCTGAAAATTCAATTCTTTATCCTTGCGTATCCAAACTTCATAATAGTATAGTTAAACGTATTAATCAAAGCATAATATAGTTTGATTAAGTGTACTAGTTTTTTATACTTTTATTTGTGTAAGGTATCCGGAAGGTGAAAAGGTGGGGGAGAGTATAATAAAACGACCGTTATTTTATACTCATCAATCAGTATATTTTGAGTTTATATTTTTCTCCTTTTCAAGAGCCCAGTAATGTCATGAGCAATAATTAATATTGCTTCAATAAGTTTTATTGATCAATTAGGAATTAAACTGTTATAACAAAATATTTTTGACTGAAGGTTTAAAACCTGACATATTATATCCGAGGTTAGTTACTTTTAAGTAGAAAACTTCAACTTAAGTAGTAATACAGAGAATGAAAACGAATTTTCAACCTGACTTTTAATGAAAAAGGGTAATGCTTATAACTATAAAATCACGAAAATCGTGGAATGCTTTAATTTCAAATGTTTTTAATAAATTTTTATGAAAGTAGGATTAACAACTGTGTCAAAAGCCAAAAGAAAGAGTTTTGTTAAAATATCTTTCACAGGAGTATTGTTTATATTGTGTCTGACTGCAAGTTTAGCTCAACCAACCCCAACTTTAACTCCACCAAGCGCCCCAGCTTATGAATTTACTTTATCCAGCGTAAACTTTGTCGATTGTATTCAATTCATAAAAAAGGATGCATATGATGATTTCCTTGATCCTTATATCTTTAACCATTGGACACAAACAGAAACTAAACCCGTTGCATATTCAAGTGAAGCTGGAAATATAAAAGTAAAAGCCAAAATTCTTTTTACTTGTTCAGATGAAAACCCAGGTAATATTTGGATAAGAGGAGTTACCTCTTCTAATTCAGTTATGTTTGCTGAACAGATAATAAGCCCCCAAGGGCCATCAAGCGGATCTTATTTGTTAAATTATATTGCTACAGCCCATAGCGAGGACTTAACATTACATGAAGTTAAATTTATAGAATCCTTCTCGGTCAAATGGCAATATGCTTTCCCTCCTGAAGGAACAGCTTTAAAAGTTTGGATTGATATTGAAAATGGAGTTAGCGAAAATACTATTTATGTTACACATAAAAGTCCAAAACCAGAAGATCCAAGTGGACCTGTAGGATATCAATGGTTGCATGCATTGTTTAAAACTTCTTGCGTTGCCGCTAATGGATTAAGTGATGAAGCTCAAATTGTTGATAAAGTTTGGGAAGAATTTGTAGGTAAACAAATAAAAAGTGGAGACGAAGGCTTACCAATTCATTATTATAATATTTGGCTAACACTTAATACTAATTCAAATTGGCTATTATATCATAAAGATGGCCAATGTGGATCACATGTGAGACTTTTTTTAGATATGCTTAAAGTTCATGGGATACAAGAGCCGTCAACTGTAGATAATTTTGTATTCGTTATACCAACTTTAGAGGATGGAGGAGACCCTAGTATAAGTGAGCCAACTTCTTTTTTTATTAAAAATTGGCAAATAGCTGATGGACCTGGAGTATACGGAGGCCCATTCTCGCAAAGTGACATGGGGCCTCCTAACTATACCCGAATTGCATTTCTACCTCATAAGTTTGATACTGATCCTAGTAGCCCGACTAATAATACTTGGATAGTAGATAGAGATGTTTGGTTAGCTAATAGTTCATTTAATTGGTGGTTAAATGATATGCTCGTTGACGAGACTGGGGTAGGAGGACAAAGTACTAGTAATCCATTATCATATTTTGGGAATCACCAGCTCGCATTTCACAACAATAAATATTTGGATGCAGCCTATGGTATAAACTATAGTGAGCCTACAAATATGACGTGGCAAGAAAATATGGAGAATGAAAGTATTTTTGCCTACAGTAAGTTAGTCAAAGTTAATAAATCAGAAGCGGAAATTAATACGATATTAAATTTAGGATATGATATTGATATTGAAGGAGATGGAGTACTGTCTACTGAAGTAAAAACATATTATGCAATTGTTCTTACTAAAGATAAAACTCTATTTAAATTAAAAATATTGCCTTCTGAAACAAAACACCATTAATACCAATCAAAGTATGATTAAATTCAAGTACATCCCTGCGATATTATTTTTACTCTTCATGAATTTTGGAATAGTACAAGCACAAATGAATAAAATATTCATTGAAAAGGAACATTTTTATATGGTACAGATCGATTCCATTTTTAATAGAAATGGAATTCTTACAAAAGTACATATTGATAGTTTATTGAATAACTCAGTTTATAATGAAAAGTCAGGGTATATAGATGTTCCGGCATGGGAAAGGTTTAATAAAAATAAAATAAACTTTGATATCTATGATGACTGTCTTTATTCCTTAACCTCAAATTATTCACTAGATGAATTCTCTACTGCTTTTGTAAAAGTTCCTTTTCAAGAAATCAGGCTTATCCATAATGTTAGCGTACAAGATCGGGTGAAAAGTTTAGGAATACTGGCGTTTAATCATGAGCAAAGGTTGATGATTAATCGTTTACCTCTAAGCTCCAATCCTTATTATCGTTATCCAATAGATAGTTCTCAAATAATACACTTTGATATTACATATCTGGATAGCTTAAATATGAATATATTGGTTTATAATAACGTAAATCAAGAAATAGAAAATTGGAGATTTTATGGAGAAGTAGCTCCTCGGAAAAAGAAGAAACTACCCTTTATTAAAGCAAGGTGGAAGTCAACTCAACGATATAAGTTGAAAGCCCCCCTTACAGACAATTTTGTAACAACATTCATTAATGGGAATCTTTACATATTTACCAACGAAGGGACTATTTATTTGGCAAATGAAGAACTCTTGGAGGTCAGCCATCTACCAAATAGACTTGATGAAGGTTACATTATCTTCAACAAAAAAGAGGGTGAAGTCCACTATATCAAAAAGTCAGGCTTTAGAATAGAAAAGCAATCTTTAAGAGAGTTACTAAAAAATGCTTTCAAGATAGATTTAAAAAAAGAATGATCATTAGATGAGTTTGTTTGATTTTAGGACTGTTTTGACAAAAAATGATTGCTCTAGTTGAGACCACTTTTTTTTATTTCTTAGAAAACTTTGTTATGCAAAAAGTAAACTTTAAAACACCATATTCTTTTGTCTGGCTAGCGCTTTTATTGCTTACTTCCAGTAATGTTAATGGACAAACCTTATTCGCAGACATTACGCCAGCTACTACAGAAATTTCTAATGATGGTATTATTGATCTAACCGTAAATTATGGCTACGCACCTTATACATTTGAATGGGACAATGGAGAAACAACAGAAGATATCGAAAATCTACCTCCTGGGGCGTATACTGTTAATGTATACGATAGATATTGTGGGGTAGTAAACTGGACTCTAAATATCCACTCTTGTGACGGTATTTCTCTCCCCTTTACAATAGATGAAACGCATATAAATGCGTCCAACTCTACGGCAATGGATGGGCAAATAAATATTACTGTAGATGGAGTATCTCAAGGAAACTATCAATACATTTGGGAAGACGCTTCAGGCCAGATTTTTTCGAACGACGAAGACGTAAGTAACTTACCAGTTGGCTTCTATACAGTAATAGTTCAAGATGCCTGTGGTGCTACGACAGAGTTAACCATTGAAATAACTTCTTGCGAGATAAATATAGAAATAGATGTTACAGATGAGAGCGTCTTAGGAGCATCCGATGGTTCTATAAATTTAAGTGTTTCTGGACAAAATCCTTTTTCATTTAATTGGAGTAATGGAGAAATTACAGAAGATATTTCAAATTTATCAGAGGGCCTATACTCTGTAACTATAACTTATTTAGACGGGACAAATTCATGTATTTTTGAATATGATATTATTGTAGAACCAGGAAATGCTTGCCAAGATTGCTACCCCATAGATGCCAGCATAGGCCTCGGAAGCATTCACGTCCACATAGAGTGTCTGGAAACATATGGATTCTCTTATCAATGGTCAGACGGAGGAACAGGAAATCCAAGAACAGACTTAGCAGTAGGAACCTATTGCGTAACTGCTACAAGTAATAATGGTTGCGTTCAAACAGGATGTTGGGATGTGGAATCTGAATGTGATTCAGCTCCTGTAACAGATTCTAACGTCGACGTAACCCACTCATGTGTAGCAGCGCCAATGTCTGGTTCTCTAGAGGTGTTAAATCCCCAGCAAAATCTGTATTATTTTTGGGAGGGTCCTAATAACTTAAATGTGGAAGGAGCATTCTTAAATAATCTTTTTCCAGGAGAGTATTGTTTGTCAATTACGGGAGATGTATTCGGCTCACCTTGTCCTATGGCTGCAGGTTGTTTTACAATAGAGTCAGACGGAGATCAATGTTGCGATGATTGTTATCCAATAGATGCAAATATTAACCAAGGTAACATTTTTGTAAATGTAGAATGTCTGGAATCTGGAGGGTTTACCTTTGAATGGTCAGATGGAGGGACAGGTTCGTATCGACAAAACCTAGATGTCGGTACTTATTGTGTGACAATTACTAGTCTTTCTGGAGATTGCTCCATGTCGGGTTGTTGGGACATTATTCAAGAATGCCCTCCTACACAGCATCTTATAGATCTAAATGCTGACATATTCTGTTCTTCTGGAGATAATGGATCTATCGAATTGAAAAGTCTACAATTTAATTCAGATGCTTTTCCTATTTGGACCGATTCGGACGGATATTTTGTTGGATCAGGGTATGAGTTAACAAATATGCCTCCTGGGGAATATTGTGTAGAAATTATGGAAACAATTTGGGGGGGCTGTCTACTCGCCGAAGGATGTTTTACAATTGATGAAACAGATTTGAGAGCAAGAGTAGATGCTATACAAAACCCTGAAGAATGCGATGGTTATTGTTCTACAAACGTTTCTTTATCAGTATCCTCTTCTAGTTCAAATCTAACATACGAATGGACCGGGCCTGATGGATTTACAACAATCACCAAAGATCTTTTTAATGTATGTGTTGGGGATTATTCTGTTACGATTTCTGATGGTACTGATTGTTCGGTTGTTCTTGAAGCTTCGATTTGTTGTTGTAATTGGGATTTTAGCTCCTCAATAGGCGATCCTAGCGAAGATTTTTGTTTTTATCCTAATTTTAGCCTACCTCCATTGGAGGTTACACTGGAAAGTTTAACACAACTAGATCCTGCCAACGGTGTTACTACCGGATCAATTGATATAAGTACAAATGTCCCGAACTCCCCTGATAATAGTTCACCAAACTACTACGAATGGAGTGGACCTAATTTTACATCTTTTGATGAAGACATTAATAATCTTGTAGCAGGTTATTATTGTGTTACTGTTTCTAGTGGTTGTGAGTCTGTTGAAGAGTGTTATCTAATTACAGATTGTGGAACTATTAACTGGTCTATGATACGAGAAATTGAACCTTCATGCCCTGGAGCAGACGCTGGTATTGTCACTATATCCAATGTAATAGGAGGGACAGGTAATTATGAGTATAGACTAGAAGGACAGCCGACCAATGAAACTGGGATGTTTACTGGATTGGCAATGGGAAATTATACGGTTACAGTTTATGATACAGAATCAACTTGCGAAGAAACACAAGATTTTACAATAGGTGAGGCTGAGCCAGTTATAAACGTTGAAGAGGTAATTTGGAATACTTGCGTTGGATATAATTATGGTTCTATTTTTTTAGACGTTACAGGAGATTATCCTGACTTTACTTTTGAATGGTCAAATGGGCAGGAAACTGAAACAGCTAGTGAATTAGCGGTAGGTGAATATTATGTAACTATAACTGATGCGAGAGGATGTAGGACGGTCGCTGGGCCTTTTGAGGTCGATGATTCTGAAGTAGTTGGACCTTTAAATGAAGGAGAGGATGTATTTAATTGTACAGAATACCTTTATTGTAACTTCAATGTTGTTGAGATAAACCAAAATCAAGACGTTTCGGATTATGATCCTGAAGATTGTACAATCTGGGAGAACCTTTGTCAAGAGGCGAACGGAGATACATATTATTATTATCCGAGTGGCCCTGGTTCAAATATTGAGGATGTGGACTTAGAATGGGGTGAACCGAATTTCTTTAGTTGTCAGGTATCTGTATATTGTGCAGATGGAAGTTTAGATGAAATTGTGTACGGTGATATAGAAACAGAAGGACTTTGGGGGCAAGATTTTAGTTCATTTGATTGTTATTACTGCTTTACAGCACAGTATTGCTATATAGAAGTTGATGGAGTGCCAATGTCAGGGTTGGTTGGTAGTGGAAATATTATTAATTATATTAATGTTGCACAAGAAGTTCCTTCTGATTGTGAGGGAACTCCGCCGAATGCCTCCTGTTATGTAAATATTTATTGCTCAATACCAGGCTCTCCTTCAACTCTGGCACAAGATCTTTGTGATTTGAACTGTAATGCTGGTTCAACAGAATATGAGTGTTCCAATTTAACAAGTATTGCAGAAGAAAATTTGCGGCCATCTCCACCTATGGGTAGAGAAGAGAAAGCTGACGAAAAAATTATTGACGATTTTATCATTGAAATTAACCCAAACCCATTTGAATCAGAGATTGCTGTTGAAATTAATAGTAAAATTAATCGTAATTTAGTGGTAAAGATTTACAATGTGGCCGGAGTTATCGTTAAAACAATCGATTATTTAGCGGTGAAAGGTACTCAAGTGTTTCATATTAAAGATATGGATTCACTAGCATCAGGCGTATATTATTTAAGAATAATAGATATCGAGAACAAGGATTTTAAATCCTTTCCAATTGTCAAGCAATAAATAACAATACATGAAAAAATATGTTTTTCTAGGGCTTTTATTTATCCTCTTTTCAAGCTGTAAAAAAGAAACTGAAGTTATTGATACAATATTAGAGCCTGAATGCCTCGGTGAAAGTATGATTGGTAAATGGTCAACCATTGATAGTGTTGAAATTATTTTCTTAGATTTTGATTCAATCGCCAATAAAGTTTATTATAGTGAAATCAATTTTTATGATAACGGAATAGGTAACCAAAATTACCCTAATATTGATGATGATTATTTCTTTCAATGGGTTATACAATGTGAGCCTGATGTTTTTACGATGAGTATTCCTTTTAGTAATCAGGATTCTCTTTTCATTCCACTGGAACTTCACTCAGTTGCTCCGTATAAAATTTTAATAAACGATTTAGAATATAAGAAAATGACAAGAGAAACCACTGGTTCAATAAATCAACTTAATCAAAATCGAATTACGATACGTGAACTAATCAAATTATAAATAATGGAATTACTGAATTCGACTAAAGCTTTCATTTTTATTGTTGTACTGGGGACCTTTATTTGTAGTTGTAATAAAGAGTCAAAGGCCTTAGAAATTTCATGTCAAAAAGATGTGATTGTTGGAGAATGGGATGTTACAAACAAGAATACGACATATTTCGAAGTACTGGATTCAACGACTATATCTTCAGTTGACTTTACGGCAATAGTTAAATCTAATGGAACGGGCACATTTACTAGTAATGTTTCAGACAATCACTTTACCTGGAGTCTGCAATGCTCTCCTAATCATTTATTAATAAATAGTTTAGGTGGCCCTCCATTAGAAGAGAATCCTGATGCAGATCCAATGGATTATATTGCTTTTTCAAATATTTACCTGATAACAAATATTTCTGAAGATGAAATTCTAATGGAATCAGAATACTTTGTAGGAATTGATGAAACAAGGAGACGAGTTACTACTGAATCAATTTATACTCGGATAAAGTAGTATTGACTTTCTTTAAGACGAAGTTTCGAAGTGCTGCTAATTAATATATACAAGCCCAACATGATGACTCTAATTTATCATTTTAGCAGGTTACGATACTCAGGGCTCTGCGTGGCCAAATGGAAACAAATTAAGATGAAAGCGGAAAATATAATCTGATTACAATCACCTATATTGTAAAACACAAAGTCGCTTTTCAGAAGAGTTTTATGACTTGGCCATTTCTAACCAAATTCCCATTAAATACAACAAGTACGTGTGTTCCCTTTTAGTTTGGGTTCCATTGCTCAAAAAAAATTATATAATGGAAACTTAATTGAATGCTCTTTGGTTTGAACATTATTAAAACTATTTTTTCATTCTAAAACCATTAATAATCATGGGAATTAAACCAGGTCCAAAAAAAATTGCTAAATCAACTGGAAAACCAGACAGACGTCAAAGAGATAATAAGAAAACTCCTGGGAATACACCATCCCTAAAGCCACACAAGCATAAGAAAGGGGATTGAGTCCTCGTCTATTATTCTTTTCATTCTTGTTGTAAAGAGCATGGGTAGGTCGAAACGAAATGTTCAAAAGAGTAGTATCTCACAGTATCTACTTAACATAATCTAATCTATAAGTAAATTTTAAATAGCAAAATACAAAGCAGTTTTTTATGGGACATTTAGTTAGAACTGCCCAAAAGGGAAGTAAGCTTTTAAAGATCTACTTAACATAACATAATCTATAGGTCTACTCAGAATGCAACGAAAATTTCAAGCCGCATAGATAAAAATTATTTTAATCCGATTAAACCCAGCGTTAATAGAATAGACCCTCATTCTAAAAACAAACATCCATAATTTGCCATTACACTAAGAAAACCGGATATTTAAGCTTATACTTAAATGCGGTTTGAAAAGTGTTTATTTAATTTCGTCCTTTAATTTAAGGTATTTCAAGCACAAACAACTCAACAACTATGTTTGGTAAGGTAAAAAAATGGCTGGGAATCGAAGGTGTAAAGGTAGAGCTTATCATACCTGAACAAACCAAGGCTGCTGACGGAGAACTTAAAGGTGTCCTTCGCTTTTATTCTATGAATGAACAAACTGTCAAAAGCCTAAAAATCACCCTTATTGAACGCTATACGCGTGGTCGTAAGGAGGATAAACTGGTAGATGAATACAATCTAGGTACTATCTCGATGAACAAAGCCATCGAAGTTCCAGCAGATCAGGCGATTGAAATTCCTTTCAAACTTCCTTTTGAGATGTCTAAATCAGAAATGGATGATATTGCTGATAAAAATATTGTCTATGGTGGTTTTGTCAAGATGGGGAAGTGGTTAAACAAAGTTAAATCTGAATTCAGAGTTGAAGTCGAAGCCAAGGTAGCTGGTGTTGCCCTAGACCCATTCGATAAAAAAACAATTGATGTTGTATAGCTTTTATATCATGATTTTACTGCTTTGCAGCCCACCAAGTTCAGGGCTACCTGACTCTGCTGCAAGCAATCTGACTGGCTCATGGCATGGCACCATCACACAAAATGATGGTGGCTATAGATCTACTTACGCAATCGATTTAATTATAAGCGAAAAAGACGGCACTGTTTCAGGTTATTCCTATGTTAGCGTTGATGATATTTATTCCCAAATGACCATCAAAGGCACCCTTGCCAATAATATTCTTTTAAACGCTAGAGATGTTAGCATTACTAAAAGTGAAGAAAACCACGGCATGGAATGGTGCATGAAAAACTACATCCTCATACTCAAAAAAGAGGATAATGTCTGGAAACTTGAAGGACATTGGAATGGCAGCACCTCTTTCAGTACCTGCACACCTGGAAAGATATATCTCAAAAAAATTATACCAAGGGCCTAATCACCACATTTTTCCACTCCAATCTTGAATTTTTAGTCCATTTTTACCTCTTTTATGGAATTATCTTCGCTTTCCGCTTGTTTTCCAACGAAGAATTTGCTGTTTATTTTGTTTAACGACTTGCGAAGCATAAATTTGCCGCTCTTAGAAAAAAGAAAATATGGACGTAATTAGTACTATTAAGAAGGGCGTTGCGAAAGCAATGGAAATGCAGTATCAGACTCAGATTGATTCTGACACTGTAATGGTAAACAATACCAAAAAAGAGTTTGATGGAGATTACACAGTTGTTGTGTTTCCATTCACAAAAGCTGCAAAAAAAGGACCTGAACAAATCGGTCAGGAACTTGGCCAGTTTTTGAAAGATAATGTGGCTGAAGTTTCAGACTTTAATGTCATCAAAGGTTTCTTAAATCTTGAATTAGCGGAATCTTATTGGCTACAATTTTTAGAACAACTCAACGACCTCAAAGACTACGGGCGTGGAACTAGTAATGGTAAAAAGGTAATGGTGGAATTTTCTTCACCAAACACCAATAAACCATTGCACCTTGGTCATATCCGAAATATCTTACTCGGTTGGTCCTGTTATAAAATACTCGATGCAGCAGGTTATGAGGTATTGACTACTCAAATCGTCAATGATCGAGGTTTACACATTTGCAAAAGCATGGTGGCTTATCAAAGCTATGGAGAAGGTGAAACACCCGAATCATCAGGCATTAAAGGGGATCATTTAGTTGGAAAATATTACATTAAGTTCAGCTCTATTGAGAAAGAGCAAATTGCAGCACTTAAGGCCGAAGGAAAAGACAAGGAAGAAGCTGCCATCCTAAAAGAAGCCCGTGAAATGCTTCTGAAATGGGAAGCGAATGATCCAGAAGTTAAAGCCCTTTGGAAGCTAATGAACGGCTGGGTTTTAGGTGGCTTTGAGACTACTTATAAAAAGCTTGGCGTCTCTTTTGACAAAAACTATTTTGAATCTGAAACTTACTTACTCGGAAAAGAGTTTGTAATGAAAGGACTTGATAAAGGAGTCTTTTATAAAAAAGAGGACAACTCGGTTGCGGTTGATCTAGAAGATGTCAAACTAGACCACAAAACACTCCTAAGAGGCGATGGAACCTCATTGTATGTGACGCAGGATATGGGAACGGCCAATCAACGATTTGAGGATTATGGTGTTGACAAAATGGTGTACGTAGTAGGGGATGAGCAGATTTATCACTTCAAAGTCTTGTTCGAAATCCTTAAGCGATTGGAACAACCTTATGCAAACGATCTTTACCATCTTGCTTATGGTATGGTTGACCTTCCTTCCGGAAAAATGAAATCACGAGAAGGCACTGTTGTAGATGCGGACGAACTAATTGCAGAAGTAATTAACGAAGCAAAAAAGAACGCAGAAGAGAAGGGTGGGCTTGAAGACTTTGATCAAGATCAAAAGAATGAAGTTTATCGAAAAATTGGTTTAGCTGCCTTAAAGTACTTCATCCTAAAAGTAAACCCGCAAAAGCGAATGCTTTTTGATCCGAAGGAGTCAGTTGATTTGCAAGGCGATACCGGACCATACATCCAAAATGCATTTGTACGTATTAGCTCTGTTGTAAAAAAGGCTGGAACATTTAATGCTTCAAGCGCAAAAGAATATAAAACGATGGAACCTAGTGAAAAAGAGCTTGCTTTTTTACTTTCAGAATACCCTGGGATTATTCAAACTGCAGCTCAAAACTATGATCCATCTGCTGTTGCAAGTTACTGTTTTGAACTAGCTAAAACATTCCACCGATTCTATCATGATGTACAAATCATGCGAGCTGATTCAGAAGCTGCTAAAGCATTTAGAATTCTACTAGCTGGAAATGTTGCAAAGGTACTTGGATCAGGAATGGATTTACTAGGTATCCAGATGCCAGAACGAATGTAAAACTCAAAAAAACAACCTATTTAGTGAACCATGGAATTATAGCTAATCTCATAACAAACGTTTACTAGATTTTAAAAGTTTTAATAAACGTTTTTCAAGCAAACTCCTAATTCGTAAACAGACAATCAATTATCAATAAAATGAGTGAAGAAAAAGTAGAATCAAAACACTTTTTAGAGCAACTGGTTGAGAAAGATCTCAGTGAAGGTAAAAACGACGGCAGACTTTTGACGCGTTTCCCTCCTGAACCCAATGGCTATTTGCACATCGGGCACGCTAAGTCTATTTTTGTTAACTTCAGTCTTGCTCAAAAATATGGCGGAAAAACAAACCTACGTTTTGACGATACCAATCCGGTAGCTGAAGACGTAGAATATGTGGATTCCATCAAGAAAGATATCGCCTGGTTGGGATTCGACTGGGGTGGACAAGAATTATATGCTTCTGATTATTTTGATCAGATTTATGCCTTCGCTGTGCAACTAATCAAAGACGGAAAAGCTTACGTTGATCCATCCACTTCAGAGGAAATGGCGGCTGCAAAAGGCAATCCATCTACTCCTGCTACGCCTAGCCCATATCGTGATCGTACTGTTGAGGAGAATCTTGACCTATTCGAACGCATGAAAGCTGGAGAGTTTGACAATGGTGCGATGGTACTTCGCGCAAAAGTTGATTTGACTTCGCCTAACATGTTGATGCGTGATCCAATCATCTATCGAATTCTAAAAACACATCACCACAGAACAGGTGATAAATGGTGTATCTATCCGATGTATGACTTTGCTCATGGTCAGTCTGACGCCATTGAAAATATTACACACTCAATTTGTACACTGGAGTTTATTCACCATCGTCCATTATACAATTGGTTTATTGAAAGCCTAGGCATTTATCCTAGCAAGCAATATGAATTTGCGCGACTCAACCTAAACTACACGGTGATGAGTAAACGTAAACTCCGGGAGTTGGTGGAAGGGAATTATGTCGCTGGATGGGATGATCCAAGAATGCCTACACTCTCTGGTCTCCGACGAAGAGGATACACACCTGAAGCTATTCGTAATTTTATTACACGGACAGGTGTAGCAAAAAGAGAAAACATTATTGACGTTTCCTTATTAGAATTTAGTATTCGAGAAGATCTCAACAAAAAAGTAGCTCGTGCAATGGTTGTTTTAAATCCCTTAAAGTTGACCATCACGAATTATCCAGCAGGTGAATCATTAATGCTTCCGTCTATCAACAACCCAGAGGACGAATCAATGGGAAGTCGTGAAATACCTTTCTCTAATAAACTTTACATCGAGAAAGAAGATTTTATGGAAGATGCTCCAAAGAAATTTTTCCGACTCGGACCTGGCAAAATGGTTCGTCTAAAGAATGCATTTATCATCCGTTGTGATGATTTCGTAAAAGATGAAACAGGTGAAGTAATTGAAGTTAAATGTACTTACTTTCCAGAAAGTAAAAGTGGCTCAGATAACTCAGGACTTAAGGCCAAAGGCGTTTTGCACTGGGTTTCTGCAGAACATGCTAAGACCTGTGAGGTTCGAATATACGATCGCTTATTTACAGTGGAGAATCCGATGGGAGATGAGGACAAAGACTTCAAAGAATTCATTAATCCTAATTCCTTACAAGTGATTGAAACCGCCTTTATGGAACCAGCACTGGCTGCTGCCAAAGTAGGGGATAAGTTCCAGTTTATGCGCAAAGGCTACTTCGCGGTTGATCCAGATAGTACAGAAACTAAGCTTGTATTTAATCGAACAGTTAGCCTAAAGGATGGTTGGGCTAAGAAGAATAAGAAATAAATTGGTCTTACTATTCCAAAGATAGTTGACGAGATAATAATATAAGAAAGACCTTTCTGCCAAATGCGGCAAGAAAGGTCTTTTTTATTATATCCTAGTGAGTCCCAAGTCTATCTTTAATCTCCCAGTTTTAGAAGCTCGTTTATCTCTAATAAACTTGTACTAATCCGTCAAACCTGTTTCCCATCTCTAGTGATTCCCAATAAACAAGCAGACTTAGATCCTAGGGAAAAAATCAGTCATCATAAATATTTGCCCCAATCCGTACCATTTAATATCCACACTTGTTTATATTTGCGATAAGCAATGAAAAAAGGAAGATCCATATTAGAAAAAGAGCGATTTGCGCTTACCATTGACCGCCTTTGTCATCAACTGATTGAAAATTATCAGGATTTTGAAGATAGCTGTATCATTGGTATCCAACCCCGAGGCGTTTTGCTTGCGGATCGGATACACCAGCGCCTAACTGAGCTTATTAAATCACGACCAATTGAGTATGGTAAGTTGGATATTACTTTTTTCCGTGACGACTTTAGAACTCGCGAAGCTCCTCTAAAAGTTAATTCCATTGAAATGGATTTTTTAGTAGAAGGTAAAAAGGTTCTAATGATTGACGATGTATTGTATACTGGTCGAACCATACAAGCGGCGCTTAGTGCTCTGCAACATTATGGTCGCCCTGAAAAAGTAGAATTACTTTCATTAGTTGATCGTCGCTTCAATCGTCACCTTCCTATTCAATCAGACTACGTAGGAGTCACGGTGGATGCCATTGACGAAGCCTATGTCAAGGTAGAATGGAAAGAAGTTGACGGAGCAGATCGAATATTATTATTTTCAGATAAAACAGATTAAACCACTGCTAGACTTATGTCAAACGGAGAGTTAAGTACACGTCATTTATTAGGAATCAAAGATTTGAATGTAAACGATATCCGACTTATATTCGATACAGCTACCAATTTCAAAGAAGTCATCAATCGTCCGATCAAAAAAGTGCCTTCACTTCGCGATACGACTGTTGCCAACCTGTTTTTTGAAAACTCTACCCGTACTAGACTTTCTTTTGAGCTTGCGGAAAAACGACTATCTGCAGATGTCGTAAATTTCTCCTCCGCTTCTTCTTCCGTTAAAAAAGGCGAAACCTTACTTGACACCGTCAATAATATTTTGTCGATGAAAGTCGACATGGTCGTCATGCGTCATCCTTCTCCTGGTGCTCCAATTTTCCTTTCAAAACATATTGACGCCAACATCATCAACGCTGGTGATGGTACCCACGAGCATCCAACTCAAGCTTTACTCGACGCATTTTCAATGCAAGAAAAACTAGGGGATTTAGCTGGAAAAAAGATTTGTATTTTTGGAGACATCCTGCACTCACGCGTTGCCCTAAGCAACATCTTTTGTCTTCAAAAGTTAGGTGCTAAAGTACGAGTCTGTGGTCCACCAACCTTGATCCCAAAATATATTGATAAGCTAGGAGTAAGTGTTTCTTACAATGTAAGAGAAAGCATGGAGTGGTGTGATGTAGCAAATATTCTTCGAATTCAACTAGAGCGACAAGACATCAAGTTCTTTCCATCTATCCGTGAGTATGCCCAATATTTTGGAATCAACAAAGACTTACTCGATAGTCTTGATTCCGAAGTGGTCATTATGCATCCCGGACCAATCAACAGAGGTGTCGAGATTACATCTGATGTGGCAGATTCTGGGCAGTCCATCATTCTGCAGCAAGTAGAAAATGGAGTTGCTGTGAGAATGGCTATCTTGTACCTTTTGGCAGCAAATAGATAAGGCAAAACGTTTCACTATTGCGCTGATTTTCAATAGTTTATAATCGTTTTTTACGCAAACCCCAAAATCAATCACTAAATCCAAAAGATTGATTATCAAATGAGATACCTCACATACAATTTTCTTGATACCAACTTACGTTTAAACATATCACATAAATTGATATAGTTTAAAGACTATAAACCCAATTATTTAACTATATTGTGTTAAAATCATTCAATATGAGACTGCAAAAAATCATTCTTTTTTTCCTCTCAACTCTCTTCTTTTTGCCTACCGGTTCTTTTGCCCAATGCGCCGGAATTATCACTGAAAACATCAATGTCAGTGGAACTCAAATTCTAAAGACAAAAGAAGAAGTTTTGGTAGTAAGAGGAAATTATAGCTATAGCCTTGAATTCATGCATAATGAACGAGGCGTACAAGCTAAAGTATATTCTAAAAGTGGTGTCGAGTTCAATCAAGACGATGAGATCATTTTCATGAATACTAAATCTCAACGTAAAAGCTACCGTTTCGTTGAAATGGGTGAGCTAAAGCGAACAGGAGGCTCTCCAGTACATCACAACATTTTACAACTAGATCTTGCTGCATTAGAATGGTTAAACACCAATTTGGTCGGTACCATCTATCTTAAAAATAACATCAGTAACAAGATGCACAAGTTTACGGTAAATGGTAATCGTCAATCAGATTTCAAAAAATTAGTCTCTTGCTTTTCGCAAAGCCTTGATAAAGGAAAAGCAGTAAATGTAAAATTGACTGGCAATGATTTAACCCCCGGTTCTAGCGCAGCTAGTTCATCTGGGAGTAGACCAATCAGCTCAACTTCTTCAGGTGCAAGAAAAGTTGCTGACATCAGCTTGTTGAACGATAAAGAATTAGCTTCTTTGCGCAAAGAATTGGCTGACACCAAGGTTCAAATTAAAGCAGAAATTGAAGCTGAACGCGCAAAAGGGGATAAAATAAAGGCAAATCTTCAAGAAGATGTTGCTGCCGCACGTGAACAAGCAAGTCAAAAAAAATCAGAATACGCCAATGAGGTTTTACAAGCAAGAAAAAACTCTCAAGGAGAAATTGACAAAGTAAAGCAAGAGATTGCTGCCTCTGTAATAGATGCTAGAGCAAACGCCGGTACTGAAATTGAAAAGATAAACCTGGATGTTGAAAGTACACGACAGAATGCTGCCGCTGCTGTTCAGGACGCAAAGCTTAAATCTGCACAAGAAGTTGCTACCGCTCGAGAAAATGCATCAAAAGAAATTTCATCCGTAAAGGAAAAACTTGAAATGGCAAAATTAGAATATGCCGATGAGATTTCCTCTGCTCGCGAAAACTCTCAGAACGAATTGAAAAATATTCGGGAAGAAACTGCTAAAGTCATTCAAGAAGCTAGAGAAAAGGCTAAGGAAGAAAAAAACAAGACCACTGCAGATGTAATTGATTCCAAAAAATCTGCTTCTGAACAGATCTTAACGGTTAAAGAAAATGCTGCGGAAGAAATTGCACAACTAAGAGAAAATGCAGTTTTAGAAAAAGAGAAAATTGCTTTTGACGTAGCTGAATCTAGAAGAAAAGGAGCTGAAGAAAAATCATTAATCCTTACTTCCAACGCTTCTGAAATTGCTGAACTCAAGGAAAATGCTGCGAAGCAAAAAGAATCTACTGCTCTAGAAGTCGCAGATAATCGAAAGAAAGCTTCTGAAGAAATCAATAAAACAGCCGCCGCTGTTGCTGCAGAAAAAGAGAAAGCAAGAGAAGAGGTTACGAGCACAAAGACTCAATCTGCAGAACAAATAGCTGCTTCAAAAGCTGAGGCCGAAAAAGAAAAAATGGCTTCTGCTCAAGAGGTTTCCGAAGCTAAGTCCAGAGCAGCCCAAAGCATTAGTCAGATTCAAGCAGAAGAAGCAGAGCGGGTCAATTCAGCTCGCAACAACGCTAAAGCAGAACGCGAAAAAATTGCCTCTGACGTTGTCGTGGCTAGAGAAAATGCTAGTAAAGAAATCACTCGAATTCAGGAAGAAGTAAAAACAGCGATTCAGGAAGCTAAAGCAAAAGAGGAGCAAGTAAAACAAGCTTCAGCTCAAGAAGTTGCGAAAGCAAAGGAAGCTGCTGCTGCTGAAATTGCAAAAGCACAACAAGAAGCTGCCAGTAAAGTTCAAAACGCCAACCAAGGAGCTGAAAAAGCGAAAACTGACTATGCAAGTGAAGTTGCAGAATCTCAAACTTTAGCTCAAAAACGAATAACTGAAATTAATGCAGAGGTAGAATCGAAAGTAGCTGCTGCTAAAAAACAAGAAAAAGAAGCACAGACTTTGACTGCTGAAGAAGTTTTAGCTGTTAAAGAAAAATCAGCTTCTGAAGTTGCTCGAATGAAAGAAACAGCTGCAAGAGAAATTGCAAAGGCGCAAGAAGAAGCTGCCCTTGCAAAACAAGAAAGTTCTAACGCTATTGCAACTTCCAAAAAAGAAGCTGCTGAAAACATAGCAAAAACTCAGAATCAGGAAGCTGAATCTATTCGCGAAATCAAAGAACAGTCTGCTAACGAAAAATCTCGTTTAGCTAATGAGGTAGCGGAAGCAAAAGACCGAGCTGCTGCTGAGATCGCTGCCGTCCAACAACAATCCGCAGAAGCTATCAAAACAGCAAAAGAAAATGCAGCAAAAGAAAAAGAAACGGCTGCTCTCGCTGTACTAAAAGCAAAAGAAGAAGCTGCTGAAAATATTGCTAACACACAAGAGACTAGTGCCGCTGAAATTTCTTCTACCAAGCAACAGGCTGCTGAAGAAGTTGCTAGAACAACAAAAGACAGAGACGATAAATTAGCCAAACTTGCAGAAGAACTCGCAGCAGAAGAACTGTCTTCGAAAGAAGCAATTGAAAAAGCTAAACTAGAATCTACGGAAGCTATTGCAACTGCCCGAAAGGATGCAGATGAAAAGAAAGCAAGCTACTCTAAAGACGCTGAGGACGCCAGAAAAATTTCTCTTGACGAAATCAGCCAGTCGCAAAAAGAATCTTCAGATGCGATCTACGAAGCTAAACGGCAAGCAACTGAACAGATTACTAAAGTAAAAGAAGATACTGTTTTAAAATTGCAAGAAGAAAAGCAGAAACTTAAAGACAAGCAAGCAGAGTTGAATACCTTGAATGAGCAGATTAGATTGCAACAAACAAAGTTGAAAGAATTAGAGGATACGATTAAGAAGAAAGAGGAGAATTAATATCCGATAATTCAATACTCAATTGGGGAATCCCGAATTTGCTGTTTGGCGAGTTCGGGATTTTTTATTGATAGTTTCTGGGACATAATAGCACTTAGCATTGAATAGTATTGCAATTACGATGGAGATGGAAACCAATGATTATCTTTTTTGTAAACCTCCCAGGAATCGAACCTAAATTTCCGGATTCAAATTCCGGTGTATTAGCCATTATACTAGAGGTTTGTATACAAGATCTCTACTCTTAAGGGATGCGGCCTCAATAGAAAACGCCTTTGCGGTATATCCACAAAGGCGTTTTC
Organism: uncultured Saprospiraceae bacterium; assembly: GCA_937921775.1. GTDB lineage: Bacteria > Bacteroidota > Bacteroidia > Chitinophagales > Saprospiraceae > CALGLS01. The sequence goes on along the minus strand of CAKZUK010000140.1, from coordinate 3,296 downwards.
TATTGAGCTTCAAACACAAATATCAACTTACCTCATGGGATATACCATGTAGCTTATCAGTTGAAATTGTATTTGTATGATCATTTTCATATCTCCTAAACTGGAATGATTTCAGAATCGTTCATCTCCATGGTATTTTTTTGTTTTTTTAAAGTCTGAAGCAGCTATTTCAAACAAGAAACCATCTAATCAATAGGAGAGACCTCATTTTTAAATTTGAAGCAAAATCTCCTCTGAAAAGCGATCAAACGACTGATTTTGTTAAAAACTTATTAAATCCGACCCTTTAGATTTGGTATTCACAACAAAGGAAGGATATTTGTACTTTATAATAAGGCTGCTTCGCTACTGAACACCGGCTAAGGGTTGGGGAGATAGTGTGGCGGCGCGGCAGTAACTTAGAGAGACCGCTTCGCTATGAAACTTCACAGAACCGCAGTCTAGCCGAAAGCGATCTCAACATTTGTAAAACAAAACTTAAAAAATATGCACTTCTCACGTTTCTTCTTCTTGTTGCTGACTCTTTGTATTGTTTCTGCGACTAGCAGCAGCAATAGCTTGTTTGCACAAGCCGATAAAAAGGGTTATGAAATCATTATTGAAGTCGATAACTTTAAAGAAGACCATGCTTTCCTTGCTAATTACTACGGAGACAAACCTTACATCAAAGATTCTATTGGAGTAACAAATGGAAAGATCATTTTCAAAGGTGAAGAAGCACTGGATGGCGGTATTTATCTCGCTGTATTGCCACCAGACAATTTATTCATCCAATTCTTTGTGTCTGAAGGAGAGCAACATTTTAAAATGACAGCGAACGCTGCTAATCTAGCCGGTTCTGTGGTCGTAGATGGTTCGCTGGACAACAAGCTTTTTTATGATTACATGAATTTTTTAAGTGGTCAACTAGATAAGAAAACTGCAATAGAAGCTAAAAAAGAAGCGGCAGCTGACGACAAGAAAAAATTGGATGCAATTACTGAGGAATTCAAACAACTCGACCAAGAGGTGAAGACCTACCATAACGATATTCTTAAAAAACATCCCAAAACATTAACGGCTGCTTTTATAGCGAATAGAATAGACGTTGAGATTCCAGACTTTGAGGGAACAGATGAGGAGAAGCGCGAAAAACAATGGCAATATGTTAAAGAGCATTATTTTGATATGCTTGACATGGGAGATCCTCGTTTAGTACGGGCTCCTTTTTTATATCAGAAGATTGATCATTATATCAAAAAACTTACGGTCCAACATCCTGATTCTTTAGCTAAGTCAATTGATAAAATACTGACGCTTGTTAAACCTGCTGATGAAACATTTAAATATTATTTAGTTCATTTTTTAAACATGTTTGCCAAATCAAAAATAGTTGGGATGGACGCTGTATATGTTCACATTGTCGACAACTATTATGCAAAAGGATTGGCTTCATGGACCGATGAAAAACAACTTAAAAAAATCATTAAGAATGCCAATACGCTCCGTCCAATATTAATTGGCAAAACAGCACCGAACATTGAAGTTGAGAAACAGGATAAATCCAAAATTTCACTGCATGATATTGATAATGAATTGACCATACTTTTCTTTTGGTCGCCAGATTGTGGTCATTGCAAAAAGGCTATGCCACACATGGTTGAATTCTACAAAAATTACAAATCTAAAGACGTGGAAGTTTTTGGTATTTGTACTGAAGTGCAAGACAAATGCGAAAAGTGCTGGCCAGCGATTGAAGAAAAGAATATGGGCGATTGGATCAACACTACTGATCCGTTTCTAAAATCTCGATACAAAGTTATTTATGATATCCGAACAACTCCCCAGATTTTCATTCTTGACAAAGACAAGAAAATAATATCTAAACGAATTGGAGCAGAGCAAGTAAAAGACGTAGTTGACGAATATTTTCAAATAAAAGAACGAAAGAACGAAAAAGAGGATAAAGGCACAGGTAAGTAATTTTCCAAAAAAAGAAAGTTGAAAGTTTCACGCCCATTCGGAGCTTCCTTTGAGCGTGAAACTTCCCACTTCCATCTTTCCACTTCCATCTTTTTATTTCCTATCTTTACTCATATAGTAGCTGTCTATACCAAAAACTACTTTGATCAAATACTATTATGAGCAACTGTCACCATTGTAATACTCAACTCTTTAATAAGACCAAATTCTGTCATAACTGTGGGACTAAGGTCAATTCCGCTCAGGCCACCGTACCTTGTACTTCTTGTAATACCATCAATCCAGCAGGTACTTCTTTTTGTCTTCAATGTGGCGCTAATGTAGAAATTGAATTAGCAAATTTAGATGCTAATTACAAAACAATCTATCCTTTGACTTTCAAAGACATCAAGAGTCTTCCTGCCCAAATCAATACTCATTTCTTAAAGGTGCTACAAGCTCGCATTAGTTCAGACTACCCGAATACTACTTTCACTGATTACGTTGACATTTTTCACGAATCTGACTTCAAACCATTCTTTGATCAAAAAGCGTATTTATTAGCGGAAGCAACTTACACCATTCATGCAAAACAAATGCAGACAGAGCCAATGGATATTGATATTTTACTCAAGTCTCATTTTGATCGATTGCTCAACCATTTCCTTTCTCAATATTGCCAAAAACTTACGGGGGAGTCTCTCCCTAGTGCCGTTTCCTTTTACGATGATGCGATCTCGATTGACGAATACCAAATGGCTGTAGATTTTCTTGTTCCAGATGAACAAAAAGAAAAATACTACACGGACTTAGAGACTATGCCTCCAATGAAACTTCAAAACGCGAAGGAGAGTTTTCTATTCGCACAAGTTGATGAAACCATTTATTTGATTTATGATCAGACTATTTATGGTTCTTGTCGCGAAGGTTTTGCGATTACAGACAAAGCCATATTCTGGAAATCACATTTCAAGCAAGCTAATCAGGTCTATATTGCTGATTTGAAAATATTGGAAAAGCAGGGTAGTGGTTTAAATATCAACAACTTGTTTTTCGAGATTGATGCTGGTATTAATACGAGGGTTTTTCATTATTTAAAGCGGGTCGGAGAAATTTGAAAATTTTCAAGAAGCTTAATTAAAATTTAACTTTTGGGAACGAAGAGATGAGACACTGAGAATTTCCCATGTCTTATTTTTTGCCTTTGCACTCAGCTAAGTGCACTGGAAATTAAGTTTCGTCCGATTTTGAATAGGTTATTTTGGAATTAATTGAGTTATAAATTTCGCGAATAGCCTTAGCTATTTAAAGAATTTCTAACGAAAAGTAATTTCAAAAGAAGCATTCAAAACGGA
>CAKZUK010000139.1 GCA_937921775.1 uncultured Saprospiraceae bacterium | reverse complement strand
CTGAGTTCGTTTCTTTCTTGACAAATTTCAGTTGGTGTATCCAAAATAATAGCAACAGGTAAGGCATGATATTCTCTTGCCAAATTGATCAAATTTTTCCTAGATGATTTTTGAACATTGGTCGCATCAACTACCGTTAACAAACCTTGTTTCAATCTTTTGCTTATGATATAATTCAATAAATCAAAGGCATCTGTACTTGCTGCTAAATTATTTTCATCGTTTGACACAATGCCTCTACAAATATCCGAAGAGACGACTTCGTGCTTTCCAAAATGCTTTTTTGCAAAAGTACTCTTGCCCGATCCTGATGATCCGATTAAGAGGATTAATGATAATTCCGGTACTTTAATTTCCATATTTAAAAATTCCCATTTGTGAAGGTGCTCCTACATTTTCATCTGTATCACCAATTGGCAAAATTTCTACGCTGTAGTTATTTCTATTTGCAACAGCTTCTGCCCATGCTTTAAATTCTTTTCTTGACCATTCAAATCTGTGATCGTTGTGACGCATATCTCCTGCTTCCATATTTTCATAAAGCACATTGTAATCGCTGTTTGGAGTGGTGATGATGACCTGCTTCGGTTTTGCGAATTCAAAAATTACTCGTTCAAAAGAAGTCAATCTATCTTCATCCAAATGTTCAATTACTTCGACAATCGCTGCACCATCATAGCCCGCTAATCGTTTGTCTTTGTAGGTCAATGCGCCTTGGAACAAATCGAGTCTTTCTTTTTGCTTAGGAGCGAGATCATCCCAGTGCAATTTTGATTTGGCTTTCGCCAATTCCGAATAGGAAACGTCTGTTCCAGTTATTTTCCTAAATTGTCTTTCTTTCAAAAGCATTTTCAAAAGCTTACCCTCTCCACATCCCATATCAATCACGCTACTAGCTCCTGATTCTTTTAATTTTGCTAGTACTAGTTTAAGCCGTCTTTGATGTAAGCTTTCTTTTTTCTTTTCAATTACCGGACCTTCCTCTTCAGCTTTTTCGTCGGATTCATGCACCACTTCTTCATCTAATCTTTCTATCGCTACTCTCGAAAAGGATCTTAAATTGATCAGATATCTATTTACAATTTGTTCTCTAGCGGGATGATCCGCTAACCAACCTTTTCCTTTATCTAGTAACTTATCGACTTCACTTTTACTTACGTAGTAATGCTTCTCGTTATCCAATGCTGGCAACAAGACATAGAGATGTGTCAGTAAGGTTTGAAGAGGAATAGTATGTTTTAGATTTAAGGTAAAATACTTGCTTTCTCCCCAGTCTGGAAATTGCTCATCAAGAATGTGTCGTTCAAGTTCTATCTTATAACCTAGTGGTTTAAACAATGTTCTTATTAATCTTTCGCCTCCTTTTGGAGCTGCCACCACAGTGATTTGTGCTTCTAAGTCCATTGGTACATCCACCAGTTCTGGCTTATTTTTACAAGTTCCGTTCATGGCAGTTGAGAATGCTTTTGCAATGGCAACGGACATAAATGAGGCAGCGACGTAAGGTCTGTCATTTACGTATTGGCTGAGTGAAAAGCCGCCTGAGCTCCTTGTCCCTCTTACCATGTCAATGGGATCAATATCCAAAAGCAAAGCGCAACTTGTCTTTTCGTCGCTACTTTCTGGATAATACACATGTGCCTTTCCGATGGAGAGATCAAATGACTGTAACTTATTGGGATGTTTGTGAAGCAAGAAACTAAGATTTCCTGCTGGTTTCGATCTTGTTGTTATGGTTAATAACATATTTGTTTTGTTATTTTTTTGTTGGGACAAATATATAAAGGTACTGCGCAATTAACTTGCGTAGTAAAGCTAAATTATTAAAATAACGTGATTGAGACTTTCGCCTACCAATTTATTCTCCTTTTATTCAAATAACATTGTACCCTTTTTATAAATTAGAGATAAAGCTAGAAACACTAAGTGAAGAGCCGAACAAAAGGTACACTGCTAAGCTACAAAACAATTATAGCTGACGGTTTTTACACCATCAGCTATAATCTGTCGCTGCTAGGCAACATTCTATCATCGCAAGAATTATCGGCTCTATCAAATTTTGGCAAAAGCCAAAATGGATTTATATATCCCTACCGAACCAAAGTAACATCACCAACCTTCTTCCCCAGATTGCAATCATCCGTTGCCAAATTAACTGTAAAAATATAAACGTCACTTGGAGCTGGCTTTCCATTGTAAGTTCCATCCCAGCCAGTGGCAGGCTCATTATTATCATAAACCAACTGACCAAAACGATTCCATACTTTAAATTCCAAAACGACATCCTCATAATTTAAGGTTTCAGAAATAATAGGATTAAAATAATCATTAAGCCCATCTCCATCAGGTGTAAAAGCATTCGGTATTTCAACGGAAGTAAAAATCACTTCAAGTGCGTAAGTTGAGATGGACAAATCACAAGCAAGTCCATAAATATCTGTAGCCGTCAAGGTATAGCTAACACTTTCATTTACATTTTCTACCGGAATCATGGTGCAGGTATCACAGTCTGTAAGCGGCGGAGGCCACTCGTATGTATGAGTTTGGACATTATTTTGGTTTGCTTAGTACTTACCAAGGAAATGGAAGTGAATTAGTAGATGGTAGCAATTGCGAAACGGAAGGTGACTTAATTTGTGATACTCCAGCTGATCCTTATATAAATGATGGTTCAATTCATCAATATACGCAAGCTTGTATTTTTGTTAGCGATAAGCTTGATGCGAATGGCCAATTTTATGAGCCGGATGTTGGTAATTACATGAGCCATTATGGTAGTCAATGTGAGTGTGGCTTTACGTTTCAGCAGTATAGTAAGATGGCCGAGACTTATTTGACTGTCGCTGAGATGTGGTAATTTTTCCTTTTATGGGAAAGAGACATGGACACAAGGCGCGTTCAACAGATTAACCCAAAGTATGGAAGCCGACAATCCGTACCGGTTCTCCCCACATAATCATGGAGAAATCTTCTTCTACATCAGTCACCAGGACTGTGACTTCAGCACCAACTTTTTTTAATTGCTCTGGCATATTCACCGGACGATATTCAACACCAGCCGTGTCGACTATACCCCAGCAACCCATTCCCAAATTTTGGTAAACTACTTTTCCTGTTATTCTTTTTTTCATGACTACTTATTTTCTACAAATATGATAGTCTAATCCAACTTCGCACTCATTTTTTCTACAGTCATCTGCAAACTCTGGATCAACTGCGACTGCCGTCCCAAGAGATCTTTCAATTGATGAATCTCACTGTGCAAATTATTTTGGATATTTTGAGGTGATGGCAAGAAGGGGCTAATCTTCGCACGTACATACCAAATCTCTTTCAAGTCGGCCATGTTCACCACGTATGGATCATAAAAATCATTATCTGATCGAAGTTCCAACTGATTTTTTGTTTTGATGAGATTGGTTACTCGTTTCACCAAAACATCTCCTCGTGTCACAATCACATATACGTAAGAGTCTTTAATCGCAGTCTCCCAAAGAGTTGGTTCCAAATAAGAGCAAATCACTTTATCTCCTTCAAACAAAGTTGGCTCCATACTATCACCAGAAACATCGAAGGAACGATGAGTCCCTACTTTATATTTATAATCGGGTAAACTATAGGTTGGCAATTCTTGAATAAAAGTCGGATTAGACATCTCGCCTGCATAACCCGCTTGTGCTGGTACAGGTACGTGGACAATCCGTTCGTCCTCCTGTCCATTGGTCACGATGGTCAATACTCGAAAGTTTTGATGATCCTGTTCCGTCATGAAGTAAGGACCTTCGCCGGTATAGAGATAAACTGGATTGATTTGATATTTATCAACGGCCTTACGTATCAACTCTATGGTGACATCACGCCGTCCTTGAGAAATTTCACTTAGAGATTGTGGCAGGTAGTCCAATGACATGGCAAATTGCCTGCTAGATCGGATTTGATTATCTGCCTTAAGCTTCTTTAGGCATTCTAAAAAGCGCTGAGTTACTACAGAATTCATACTATTTTCTTTGGTGTGGATGTCAAAGATAGTTTTTTTGTTTACATTTTGGGTATACTTTTAGTTTTTTGTTGCAAATTGGTTATGGATTTGCGTTTTTTTGGTTATTCTGTTTGGAGTAATTCTTAAAAATTCAAATTGAAGAATTTAATTGAAGCGAGCTTAGTGCAGTGTAAACTAAATTCTGTCCGATTTTGACTGCTTCTTTTGAAATTACTTTTCGTTAGAAATTCTTTAAATAGCTAAGGCTATTCTCAAAAAAATTGACTCGTACTCACAAAAAATAACCTATTCAAAATGTAAAGCAACTTAATACACAGTGTACTAAGCTTGTTCGGTCTTCCCGCTTTAATAATTTCACTCGGTAGCATTCAAAGCAGCAGCCTTATGAATTGCTTTACGCATTCGATAATAAGTCGCACATCGACAAACATTAATAATGTTGTTGTCAATATCCTCGTCCGAAGGATTTGGAATTTTATTCAAAAGTGCCGCAGTTGCCATCATGAAGCCCGGTTGACAATAACCGCATTGAGGGACAACTTCATCTTTCCATGCTTGTTGTACTGGATGCAGTTTGCCATCTTTTGACAAGCCTTCAATGGTGGTTATGTTTTTACCTTCTGCATATTTTGCGGGGAAGGAACACGAGCGAACTTGCTCACCTTCCACGTGAATGGTACAAGCACCACAAGCTGCC
>CAKZUK010000138.1 GCA_937921775.1 uncultured Saprospiraceae bacterium | reverse complement strand
ACAAAGAAAAAATCACTTTTAACTAGAAAATTCCATTATGACTAAAGCTGAGAAAAGTAAGCTACGCGCTGATTTATTCCGACATCTGGACGGTATTGTTACTGCACCAACAGCCTATACATTACATGAAAATGGTGTATTAGATTTCATATTAAAGCATGAAAAGCTTAGTATATCAGCACTTACAGAGGAATTTAAGGCCAATGAAGGCTATCTGAACGTCGCCCTGAGGGTGCTTGCTTCTCAGGGATGGTTGGAATATGATATAGAGGATGGAGATCAGATATTGGTGCAAACCAATGAAAAAAGCAAGATCGCTTTTGATTTGATTCCTTTGTATAAGGATGTGGTCGACTTGATGATTATGTCAGAGAAATATCATCAACGAAAGTTTGAGAAGGAGCCTTTTCTTGCATTGGAAAACATCTTTAAAAAGTATAGCCAGAATTATGGGATTAGTTTTTCGGAAGAGCCGATGGTTCGCGAAATACAGGAGCAGGTATTAAAACATATTGAGGGACACATTGTAGGGCCAACTTTGGTGGCACTGGGAATGGGCGGCATGTTTCACAAATACTTTATGGAAGCTTCGTTTATGCCAGAGGAATTTCATGAAGATGGAGAAAGCTTTAGCAAGTTGTTAGATTTTTTCGTTTTTATGGGTTGGTTTGAGAAGAAGAATGGAACCTTTACATTTACAGACAAAGGATTTTTCTTTGCGCGACGTGCTAGTGCTTATGGTGTGACTGTTTCGTATATTCCTGCGTTTAGGAAAGTGAAAGAATTGATTTTTGGTAAGCCAGATATCTTTTGGAACTTGCCCCTTGGTGCTAAAGAAATCCATGTTGATCGAGCAATGAATGTCTGGGGATCAGGTGGAGCACACTCTAGTTATTTCAAAGTAATTGACGAAATCATCATTGACTTATTTAACAAACCAATTTCGGAACAACCAAAAGGAATTTTGGATATGGGCTGTGGTAATGGTGCCTTTTTAATTCACTTGTTTGATGTGATCGAGCGACGTACCAAGCGAGGTGAAATGTTGGAAGAGCACCCCCTATTCTTAGTTGGTGCCGATTACAACAAAGCAGCTTTAAAAGTAACTCGGGCTAATATTATTCAGGCAGGTATTTGGGCAAAAGTTATTTTTGGAGACATTGGTCGCCCCGATTTGCTAGCAGACGATTTGCAGGAAAACTATGGCATCCAACTTGGTGACTTGCTCAACGTGCGTACCTTCCTGGATCACAACAGAATTTACAACGACGCAAAAACGAAAACACCCAATAGAAAAAGTGAATCAACTGGCGCTTATGCCTTTCGTGGCAAACGAATTAGCAATGCCGACGTAGAAGATAGTTTGAAAGAGCATTTACAAAACTGGGCTCCGTATGTTGAGAAATTTGGTTTGCTGGTAATTGAATTGCACACCATCTCTCCAAAGCATACTTGTAAAAATCTGGGTAGAACAGCCTCTACTGCTTATGATGCCACACACGGCTTTTCAGATCAATACATTGTAGAGATTGAAGTGTTTAACAAAATGGCGAAGGAAGCTGGTTTGCATCCTGTGGAGAAACATTTTAGACGGTTTCCTGATTCGGAGTTGGGAACGGTTAGTATTAATTTGTTGCGGGCGGAGTAAGTGCATTCGCATCTAACTCAAGAACCTATCTAAGGAGAACTAGCCTTAGCGGAAAAATTGATATAAAAAATAGCAGCTTCTGATTGGGAAGCTGCTATTTTTTTTACGAACAAATTCGATCGTTTCAAGTAGCTTCATTAAACAAAATTATTGTTGATTAAATGAACCTACTATTTGACTAATACATATCTATTCAATACTGGCCCCAAAAGAAAATAATCCTTTGAGGCCAATAAAATATTTATAAAATCACCTTCTGCATAGCAACATCTCCCCTATCGTTTTCAATAATCAAAAGATACAAACCACTGGTCAAATTCCCTTTTTCAATTTTAACAGAATTTGAGCCTTTATGTGTATCAATCTTCGCAGACATCACTCGTACTCCCAAGGTATTAACTAGCGTATAGCGCGTGTTTGCATTTGTATTAGAATAAAAGTCAATATTCAAGTTTTCCTTTGCAGGAATAGGAAATATTTTCTCAATTTTCAAATCTCCTTTCGACCGTTCAACATTAACTACAGGAGAGTATGAAAAAGATAAATCAAAATCCTGCGACTTGATTCGATAATAAGCGTTGTTAGATGGAGCTCTATCCACAAAATCATAGTTTTGTAACTCTACACTTGTTCCAACTGCAGGGATACGACCAATCTCTTCCCAATTAGCTGTACCATTGAAAGAGCGTTCGATAATATGAAATTCTGTGTTTTCTTCAGAAGCAGTAGACCATCTTAATTGGTTTCCTTCATCATTTGACGTTCCGTTGAAAGCTACCAATTCAACAGGAAGAGGCAACACAAAAACATCTGTACAATTAGAATCTTCAGCGCCACTTATAGTGATGTCATCTGCCAAGCAACTAGAAGAAAAAGAGATGGTAAAGCAAACATTAAGTGCGCCACCATTGATATCTGGATAACCAATCGGAGGGTTTCCACCACCACATTGGCCAGCGCTTCCTGTACAACAAGAAACATCAAGTGGATTTGGCCCAATTGGAACAGATGCATCGTCGGCTATGCAAGTAATAACACCTCCACTTAAGGTACAAGTAGCAGTACCACTTACAGCGACAATAGTTGGAACAGCTTCGCATTGTGCCGGCATTGGATTTGATAAAATATTGTAAGAATAGCTCAGTGAGGTAGTCCCAAGACTGACTGTCCCACCACAACTATTCCCAATAGCAATATCAAAAAAAGTGGTTGCTGCAAAGCCATCTTCGATATTTACACAATATTCAATGTCGTAAGTGAAGGGACCTGTACCAGAAATAGCCACATCACTTATCTCACTGTTGTGACAAGCGTTTACTACTTGAGTTGCCCAAAGGCAAACCAACAATAATAAGGAAATCTTTTTCATGTAGAATTTTTTTGTAATCATGATTAAATGTATTATAAAAGGGTTAAAAAATACAATAGGGGTTTAGTCTCAATAATGCATTTTATACATTATCAAAGTCTGATAAAAAACTATGGTTGGTTATAAATTAGCAAATGAAGGTATTCGCAAAAAAGCAGAATATCTTTCCCAATTTGGTTTTAATAAGATAGTGATAGGCAAACTTCTAGTACCTCGTATTTAATTATACAAGCTCTACTATTTCCCAAAAAAAACTAATATTGATATATAACGAGGTAAGATTACGTAATGATTTATTACGTAATAATCAAGTTGTTTTTGTGTTTATTCAATACTGTTTGGAAAATTATAATCCTGCCTTATGATAAAATATAGCCACGCTATACCTTGTCACAAAACAGCTAACTAAGGTACAGAAATATTTTGGACTATTCCTAATCTAATGAAATTAAAAAGGATTTAATTTCATTCCTTTAGCATAAACAATAGTATACAAGTTATGATTACTCTCTTTTATAAAAAAAATTGTACCTATTTAGCCTTACTTATATTAAAAAAAACAAACCTGCTTCTTCATTATCTAGTCCATTTTCATATATTTGTAATAAGGCTTTGAAAATTGCCTTCAACATTCCAATCCAATACTTTCCCAATACTGATTTTTTTCTACTAGTCACCTTCTAGCACAAGCCCCCCTTGTGACAAAGGACTTTTAGTAATTTTCATCCACAACTAATATCTAAAAATCAATGAAGTTCCTAAAATAACTTCAACATCTAAAGGAAAAATCATGAGTACTAGAATCTTATCTTTCTGGCTAGCTATGCTATTTAGTCTAAGCCTATTCGCTAATGGAACTGATCCCGAAGTCACCTTATGCTCAGGTAAAAAAATGAGCTGGAATGACTATCAAATGTTTAAAAAATTAAGATCTGACGATTATGATATCGAAATTGACTATATGTCTAATCAATCGTTTGTCTCTTATGAGGCTTCCTTTGTCAACAATTCTGTTGGCGCCTGGAGTTCGATCATTGAAATGCCTTTGGTTGCAGCTGCTGCTGCCAATCTTCCTGACGGTCGCGTGATGACTTGGTCGGCAAAAGACAAGTTATCTTTTGGTGGAAACCTAGGGCGTACTTGGACTACTATATTTGATCCAAGTAATAACAGCTCTACTGAATTTCTGGTAGAAGAAACGGGGCACGATATGTTTTGCCCTGGCACCTCTACCCTGCCTGACGGACGAATCATCGTTTCTGGTGGATCCAGCAGCAACAAGTCAAGTATCTATGATCCTTTTACCGGACAATGGAATACGGGCGATGATTTAAATATAACGCGTGGATACCACTCTAGTGTTACTTTGGCTAGTGGAGGAACTTTTATTATCGGCGGTTCATGGAGCGGTGGCGTTGGCAATAAACACGCAGAAGTCTGGTCTGAAAAGACGAAATGGTACCGACTAAATGGTGTTCCTGTAGAAACCATCACTGATGGAATTGACTCTCCACAAAACCCGCAAAAGGATGATTACTTTCCTTGGCTATGGGTTGCCCCAAACGGAAAACTATTCCATGCAGGACCTAGCCCTAGCATGCACTGGATCGACCCTACTGGCGTAGGTGAGACTAGCTATGCTGGCGAGCGTGGTAATGATCAATATTCCATCAATGGAACTTCTGTCATGTACGACGTGGGGAAAATATTGAAGACGGGCGGGTCTGGTACATTTGAAGATAACTCACCAGCTATAGCCGGTACTTATGTGATTGACATCAACACTAATAATGCTCAAACTACGCAAGTTGGCAATCTTAACTCAGCTAGAAACTTTCACAGCTCTGTAGCATTACCAAACGGTGAAGTTATGGTCATCGGTGGTATCCCAATATCGGATGCTTTTTCTGATAACAATTCTATCCTGACTCCAGAAATATGGAATCCAACTACTGGACAATGGACGCAAATGGCAAACATGTCCGTACCAAGAAACTATCACAGTATTTCTCTGTTGATGGTCGACGGAAGAGTTTACACCGCAGGTGGAGGGCTTTGTGGCTCTTGCGCAACCAACCATCCGGATGCTCAAATTTTTAGCCCACCTTATTTGTTTAATGGCTCTGGCACACTTGCTACACGACCAGTAATAAACAGTGCGCCAACTACCGCAAATTACAATAGTAATATTGCTGTGAATGCCAATTCGACTATCAACAACTTTTCTTTAGTCAGAATGTCATCCACTACACATAGTACTAATAACGATCAGCGTAGAATCTCCTTAAGTAAAACCGATTTAGGTGGCAACCAATACCAAGTCAACATTCCAAATAGAAATATTTTACCTCCTGGTCGTTATATGCTTTTTGCGATGAATAATGCAGGTACACCTAGTATCGCTAAGATTATTAAAATTGGTGATGACATCAACGATTGCACACCACTTAATAATCCAAACTTAGGTGGCATTGGTCTCCAAGCAACTTACTTCAACAATGCTGATCTTAGCGCACAAGTTATTAGCCAAACTGACGCAACTGTCGACTTTAACTGGGGCACTGGTTCTCCTGCGAGTAACATTGGTGTCGAAACATTTTCTGCTCGATGGGAAGGTGATATTGAAGTTCCACGATCAGGTACTTATTCTTTTTATACCAACAGTGATGATGGCGTTCGCCTTTGGGTAAATGGTAAACTGATGGTGAACAATTGGACGGACCACGCTGCGATAGAAGATATTGGTCTGATCCATTTAGAGCCCAATCAAAGATATAGCATCTTACTCGAATACTATGAACAAAGCGGTGGTGCACAAATTCAACTGCGTTGGTCTGGTCCTGGTATTGAAAAGCAAATCATCCCTAGTCAAAATTTATTTCCTCCAGGATTTTGTAGTCAGCTTGGTGATGCTTGTAATGACAACAACGCTTGCACAACCAATGATCTTTATGATGCCGATTGTAATTGTAGCGGAACCTTCCAAGATACGGATAACGATGGGGTTTGCAATGCCAATGATCAATGCCCTAACCTAGATAATAATTTACTAGGAACGGCTTGTGATGACGGTAATCCGAATACCAGCAACGATATCTATCAGTCAAACTGTAACTGCGCAGGTACACCTACTGGCGGCGGCGATTGCGCAGATGTCAGTATTGTGGCTGGAAGTGGCAGTATCTCCGTCAGTGGATTAAATAGTCCGGTTACGCAGGTTCAGATTTTTGATCCGACATGGGCTACCATCTTGAATTGTGCTGGCAACTGTAATGCAAGCGAAGTCGTGAGTGGCCTTGCTAATGGAACCTATTTTGTAAAAGTAACTTTATACACGGCCAACTGGGGGCTCATTTGTGCTACGGAGGAATATGTAACAGTCGGCGGTGGCGGCGGCGGATGTACCGACAATGATAACGATGGTATATGTGCCGATCAAGATTGTGATGACAACAATGCGAGTTTGCCTGCAAGTCAAGGAACTGCTTGCAACGATGGAAATCCGAACACCGATAATGATGTCATTCAATCGGATGGCTGTAGCTGTGCTGGTACTCCTACTGGAGGTGGAAATGAATGCGATAACCTAGCTATTAGTTTTAGTGGATCGACATTAAGCATCGCTGGATTGAATGCATCTCCGGTAGCTATTGTACATGTCTTTAATAGTCAGTGGCAAACTATTTTCAATTGTTCAGGAGACTGTGATCCCACCGTAACCATATCCAACTTAGCCAGTGATACCTATCTTGTCAAAACCACTCTTTATACTGCTGCTTGGTCACAGATCTGTATTGATGAAACCTATATCACTGGTGGAAGCAATGGTGTTGTTGTGCAACAAGAATCGGAAGATTTCTTTTTTACTGCTCAGAAGAATGGTCAGGAAGTTAGTTTGTATTGGGTGAGTAATACAGCGTATAAAAATAGATCTTTTGAGATTGAGCGTTCTCATGATGGAATTAATTACGAAGTCATTGCAGAAGTTGAGAGTGAATCTGATGCGATCAATACCCACGTCAATTATAGCAATGCGGATGCCTCTCCTTATAAAGGATCCAATTTCTATCGAGTTAAGAAATTGCATTTTGACGGTACATTTGATTACTCTGCTACTCGTGAAGTCAACTTTGAGCTTGACCTCAATAGTTTTAGCATTTTCCCTAATCCTACTTCGCGAGAAGTATATGTCAACTTAAGGGAATACGCTGGCGAGCAAGCTACCGTTTCAATCTATAACAACTATGGTAAATTGATGCTAGTACAATCAATTGATCAAATCATAGAGCAGCCTTATCGTTTCATGACCGAAGGATTACCTGGAGGTTTATATTTGGTAGCGGTAAAGGTTGGTGATAGAAAGTTGATGACGACAAAACTGATTGTTAATCGCTTGTAGATTAACTGTTGGTTGGTTTTTTAAAAGTTATTTGCATAACTTCGAGTAAATATT
Source organism: uncultured Saprospiraceae bacterium (assembly GCA_937921775.1). Classification (GTDB taxonomy): domain Bacteria; phylum Bacteroidota; class Bacteroidia; order Chitinophagales; family Saprospiraceae; genus CALGLS01. Next base: position 4,515 of record CAKZUK010000138.1, on the reverse strand, counting down.
TTTATAAAAATTGTAAAATAGGTTCTGGTGAATATTCGCCAGAACCTATTTTTTTATCCAATCTTTAGTAGGACAAGTTGAATTCAACTCGTCGATTGGCTTTTCGACCAGCTGCGGATTTGTTATCTGCCACAGGTTTAGATTCTCCAAAACCATTTGAAGAAAGACGATTTGCATCAATGCCTTTAGTAGAAATATAATTGAGACAAGATTTGGCTCGATCCTTTGACAACTTTAAATTGGCGGCATCATTTCCGATAGCATCAGTGTGTCCTATCATAGATAGTTTGTAATCAGGATATTTTTTCAATAGACCAACAACGTCATCAAGTAAGTCTTTGGAATACGGAGTAAGTGTATTTTTGTTAGGTAAGAAAATAACAGACTTAAGTGCTTTGTCGAGAATAGCTTTTTCAGTTGCATCAATTTTGACTTCAGGGCAACCTGCATTTTCTTTCGTTCCTGCTTTGTTTGGACATTTGTCGTCTGCATCGTATACTCCGTCACCATCTGTATCGGCAGGACAACCCTTATGCGCTTTCACGCCTTTTAAGTTCGGACATTTGTCGTCTGCATCGTATACTCCGTCACCATCACTATCATTAGGACAACCCTTACTTTCTTTTGTTCCTGCCAATTGAGGACATCTGTCGTCTACGTCATATACCCCGTCACCGTCGCTATCAGTAGGGCAACCGTTATTTTCTTTTGTTCCTGCTAGTTGAGGGCATTTATCATCTTTGTCAGCGACACCATCGTCATCAGCATCAAGAGGACAGCCATTATTTTCGACAGTTCCTTTTTTGAATGGGCATTTGTCTTCTCTATTTGGTATGCCATCACCATCCTTATCGGGTGGACAGCCTTGATCTGAACCTGCCAAGTCAGGACATAGATCATCTGAGTCATAAACTCCATCACCATCACGATCTAAAGGGCAGCCCTTATCTTCTGCCAGCCCTGCCAGTTTAGGACATCTATCATCCGTATCATATACTCCATCGCCATCTGTATCAAGCGGGCAGCCATTGTTTTCGGTAATACCTACCAATTCAGGACAGGCGTCTTTATCGTCAGCAATACCGTCATTATCTTTATCTGAAATAGCTGCGTTGAGAATTCCTGAAGTAACAGAAGGAACATAATCAGTAAGTTGGTCGTTTCTTTTTTTGTAACCGAACTGCATGAAGATCCATGCGAAGAATCCAATGACAACTAATGCGATTAAAAAGTCATTGCGTTCTCTCTTGTTTTTGAAGCTTAATAGGTTGTTTGTCATAGTCGTTTTGTTTATACAATTTCTCGTAGGTTGATGTGCTACGTTTTGTGTGTGATTTGTTAAAAACTAGTTTTAACTGTGCGTATATTGACTTAGACGTAAATTTTTAAATTTGTAACGGTTTTTATAAGCATAAATCCCTTGTAAATAAGGAATTATGACACTTTTATTAGTTTGTCTCTTTAAGATCACCTCTAGCAGAAGAGATGGTGCAGTCCATAAACTGAGACAAATGGATTCGATTGAAAAGTCGATTCAGCTAGGTAATTTTTACGTTTTACACTTGTATCTTGATAGCCTGTCTGCTCCAAGTTTTACTCAGTCAAACCGAGCCGCTCGCTTCTCCACCACCGCCATCACCGCCTCCATTTGATTCTTCTTTCCAATCACTGCAGACTGTTCTTCCGATTCCAAAAGCAAGCCATCTGCCTCATTTAAATAAGGAGCCTGATTAAAAAGGTTTTTAGCTTTAGATACAGCAGTTGGATTTTTTGAGGCAATCTCTTCTGCCAATTTTAGTGCATCTTCGTAAGGAGTTGTCGACAGATGCGTTGCAAAACCGTAGCGCACTGCATCCTCTCCCGAAAAAATTCGATGTGTATAAGTAAGCTCTCTAATAATATCATCTCGTACAGAATGCCGCCACAATTGTGAACCAGCCATGTCCGGAATTAATCCGTATTTGAATTCCATAATCGCAAGTTTGGTATCTGGAGTCACAAATTTAATATCAGCTCCCGACATGATCGCCAATCCTCCACCTATGGCAGCACCATGTACGGCGGCGATGACTGGTACTGGTAGTTCTCGCCAAATCCAAGCGACTTTTTGAAAAATGTTGGCGACACCATGCGTTCGTTTCATCAAGGGGTTTGCAAAAATACCTGTCCCTGCTTTCGCACTAAAATTGGTGGTATCCATTCCTGCACAAAATGCTTTTCCTTCTCCCACCAGTACTACACATCTTAGCGATGGATTTGTCCGGATGGATTCTCCAGCTTCGATGATGGCATGAAACATGGGCTCGTCCAGCGCATTCATTTTTTCTGGCCGATTTAATTTTACAGTTGCTACGTGATTGTTGATGGTGATGTTTATTCTATTATTCATTTTTATTTTTTTCACTGGAGACAGTCCCCCCTGATTAATGGTAAATCTCTTTTAGGAATTTCTGAATTTTATTTATTTGGGGACGTGTAGCCCCTCTTGATCGCAACTATTTTCTGCAGGAGAGGCATGACTGGTCATCACAAAACTTCGTATTCCATCCAATCAAAATCAGCACAGACTCCTTCCCCCGTCAAATCCTGACAACAAAGCCCAACAAAAGCCCCAGTAAAAGCAGGTCGGTATCGAATTTTCTCATCCCTAACATAATCATCCGACAATATACTTGCATCCAAAACAGGACCTATCGGATGCCAATCATTTTCCGTAAGGGCATAATAAAACTGCAAAGACTCCCGACGCATTTCTGCTTTTAGCAAAACACCTACTCCCTTTCCAATATCAATCGGATCATCTAATGGCTCTGTGAACTTATGCTTGTCGCAAGTTACAATATTCAACAAACGATGAGTACTTTCATCGGTGCTAAGATGAAGGTAATGAAAATGATAGGTATTGTAATAAAAAATCAATCCCGCCATTTGCTGAAAGGAACTTGGTTCGAATTCTAAATAAGTAGTTACCGAAATATCAAAATGTTGGATTCGGCGTGCGACCAGACTTTGCTCATGAAAAGAGCTCAGCGATTCACGGCCATACAAACGCAGAAATCCTGAGCGCGCAGTTAGCGTACACCAGTCCTCCGCAACAGGCACCCTAAGTGACTGAAAATCAATAGAAAGAAAACTTTGATCAAAGTGATATTTTATTGATTCTGACTTAGTAATCGAAGTAGTTTCAATACTTGGTACTTCTGTACGAGGCACTTTCCCTGTTAACAAATAAGGCCAGCCATCATCGCTCCAAGCCAACTGTTCAATCGCAGTTTCGCGTCCGAGTATGCAAAACCCCTGCTCAGTCAAAGGGCGGCCAACTAGAAAAACAATGTACCAATCTCCATATTGAGTTTGCACTAAATCGGCGTGACCTGCTTTTTGAAGTGGCGCGCTAGGGTGATTCCTTGCCGTTAGAATTGGATTGTCAGGATGAACTTCATAAGGCCCTGTAATTTGTTTTGAGCGAGCGACGGTAACGGCATGCCCATATTCCGTTCCTCCTTCTGCTGTGATTAGATAATAGTATGCTCCCTTTCGGTAAAAGTGCGGAGCTTCGGTAAGGCCTAGTTCCGTACCCTCAAATATTTTATGTTGGACTCCAATTAATTTTTGAGCACGCGGATCGTATTCTCGCAATATAATACCACCAAATAATTTTCCTTTTCGGTGATCCACAATCATTGATGAAAAATACTTCCGCCCGTCATCATCATGAAACAGGGAACCATCAAAACCTACTGAAGTCAGATAAACAGGATCCGACCAATCGCCCAATATATCTTTGCTTGTCACCAAATAATTCGGTGTGTCTTTCCAGTTACCGTCAAAGCTTCGCACATTACTATACACCAAATAGAAAATCCCATTATCATAAGTCAAGCAGGGAGCCCATACACCACAAGAATCGGGGTTGCCCCGCATATCTAATTGCGACAAGCGATTCAAAGGTTGCGCAATCACTTCCCAATTTATTAAATCTTTGGAATGATGGATTTGCACTCCAGGAAACCATTCGAAGGTAGAGGTAGCAATGTAGTAGTCCTCTCCTACTCTGATAATGGAAGGATCTGGATTGAAACCTTTTAGTATTGGGTTATTTATTTTTTTCATTTTGATAACACTGTGGTGATTGCTAAGTTAAGAAAAGATAAGTAACCTGAGTTTTGGATGACTCATGTAATTTCTAAAAACGTGATAGTTAAATTCGCTTGAATTTCAGTCATCGGATTTCACAGCTTGATCGAAAATTTATTTTGGTCTTTGGAGCAGGGATTAAACCTGTCGAGTTTATCTGGCTAGTCCATCATGCAGAAAATAAAATGTAAAACCGCAAAAGTCAAAATGTAAAAGTTTTCCCACTATCGTAAATACACATTGTTTGCTACTGTATTCGTCCACTTTTACATTTTGCCTGGCGGCCTGTCAGATAAACCCAACAGGCTTAAAAATTTGACAAGAAGTGATGTCGTCAAAAATCCAGCTAACTGAATTGTTGCTCGACCTATAAAGTCC
>CAKZUK010000137.1 GCA_937921775.1 uncultured Saprospiraceae bacterium | reverse complement strand
AAGCAATTATCCTAGAAGATAACGCAGAGCAAGCAGAAATTAGCTGTAACGGAGAAGCCGACGCTTTCATCTGTTCAATGATTCAAGGAGGTGCAGGTGCTCCTTACACCTACTTATGGAATAACGGTGCAACAGAAGATTGTGTCTACGATTTGGAACCAGGTACCTATACCTTAACGGTAACGGATGCCAATGGATTGACCAACGAATTCTCATATGATATCGAAGAACCTGATACACTTCAAGTGTCCTTTACAACGGAGGCATCCACTGCGACTGCAACAGCAATCGGTGGTACCGGACCTTACGAATATACTTGGAACACGAATCCTCAATCAGTAGGACCAACTATTAGTGATCAACCAACGGCTACTTACGCTGTCGTTGTTACGGATGCCAATGGTTGTATGTTTATTGGTGAAGTTGAAATCACAGAAGAGATTGGAGGTGACTGCGATGAAGTACGAACCATCCTCTCACCAAACGGTGATGGTAGAAACGATAATTTCCTTATCCTCTGTGCACGAGTTAGCGACATAAACCTTGAAGTTTTCAATCGTTGGGGACAACTGGTTTACGAAGCGACTAACTACGATAACAGCTGGGAAGGAACAGACCAATCTGGAAATGTTTTGCCAGAAGGTGGCTACATGTACGTCATTACTTACAAGGATAGTGACGGAAAAGAAAAGCAAGCCAAAGGTCATCTGACACTAATAAAATCAAACGACTAATACGAATTAGGAATATAGCTATTGACGTTTACTAAACTTTCAAAGTTTAGTAAACGTGTAGCTTCCAAAAGTTTAAAATATTTTTCCCAGGAACGCATAATAAAGAATTACAATGAAAAAATTATTTATACTCTTATTCGCATGTTTGGCTACGCATTTTGCTACAGCTCAGGAAGAAGCGATTTATACACACCACGCTTTCAATCCAGTATTGGTGAACCCTGCTGCTGCGGGTTTCGATGATGGCTTCCACAATTTATTTCTCAACTTCCGCAATGCCTTTAGTGGTTTTCCGGGGGCACCAAAAACCTATGCACTGAGTTATAACGGACCAGTTCTCAAGCAATTGGGATTAGGTGCCATGTTGTACTCTGAAAATATAGCTGCGACTACACGTTACCGTGCGCAATTGAACTATGCCTTCAGATATCAAGTACAGGATTTAAAAATGTCTCTTGGTTTTTCAACAGAATTGCACCGCATGCGTGTAAGTAATTCAGTTTTGAACAATGAACTGAATGATGTTGATGACGAAGTACTTCAAGAGCACCTTGACGGAACGCGTGCCTTTGATGCTTCTGCAGGACTTTATGGTTCGTACAAAGATATGGTATTCTTCGGATTGGCATTACCAAATTTGGTACGTAGTCGAACCGAAGATTCTGGTGAAGAAACCAGCGGAGCATTCAAATCTTACATTTTACAAGCAAGCGGTAAATTTGAGGTCAATGATTCTAAAGTAAAGTTGATGCCTGCTATTTTACTTAAAAAAGTAAGAGACACAGATTTTCAAACAGATGTAAACCTAATCGCTTCTTTCCTCAATGAACAGCTAATCACAGGTGTTTTATTCAGAACAGGAACAGGAAATAGTGCTGGCTTGATGCTAGGTACTAAGTACAGCGCTTTACGATTTATCTATTCTTATGATGTATATCTAGATGATTTTCAGAAATACAGCGGAGGATCACATGAGATCACAGTCAACTTTGAATTTGGTTCAGGAGACGGCAAATTTGACCGTTCTAAAAAATATAGAAAGTAAGAGGAAAGGACGGAATCAGCCAGCTGGTTGACGAATTTTTCTCGTTATCGTAAATAAGCGGTATAGGGAAACTTCGGACTTCCGATTCTTCTCTTATTTCAAAGAAGTATTTTAACAATTGGTTTTTGGGATGGCCTCTCTTTGACATTGTCAAAGGGGGGCTTCTCTGCTTTAGGGGAACTATGAGTTAAATTGATACGGAGTAAAACAGCTACGACAACTGTCCCTGCCATTTTTTTCGGTATTGCAACTGCCATTGATGTTTAATACCCAATTTACCAACGCACTACACATTCCACTTTCCGTTCAACTAATATATACCGACTAGGCGGTATTGAGACTTAGCTGGTTTTAAGATATTTTTATAGTCTTAAGTCAGGTGAAGCTGTTTGTGCAAACAAAAATCTTCGACTGATGGACAGACAACGGTGAGACGTTCCAAGAACTGACATTTCCCTCCAAATTTTCTCTTCCCCCCTCAATTATTGAGGACCAGCACCATTTAAATTTTAAGACTTTTTCAAAACCCTTGTAAACAAAGGGTTTCTAGACATTTACTATGTCGCAGCTTAGTGTTTAATCAAATCGTAGTTCAATATGAAATGCTTTTTGTGCCAACACGACCATTAACTTTTTTAACCAAATACATTGCTTTTGCAACCAGTATTTAATTATCAATCACCAATTCAAAAAAGAACGACAAGCTTAGCTGGGCTTGCACTACTTTCCTATGTACTTATCTTACTGCTAGCTATTCCTGCTAATTCTTTTGCACAATGCTCACTCTCTTGTCGTGGTTCACTCAATACTTCTTTAGATCAAAACGGGGAGGCACTTATTAGCCCTCAAATGTTATTGGTTGATCCAGATTGCGATCCAATTGATTTTACGGTAGATGTAGAGTTGAATGGAATATCACAAGGAAATTTACTCGATTGCTCACATGTTGGTTATGTACTTACTGCAACGGCTACTCAAACTGCTGATGGCAATAGCTGTTCAACTACATTATATATTTCAGACTATTCTGCACCTCAAATTACTTGCGCTGACACGATTATTAGTTGTGTGCAGGATCATTCACCAGTAACTGCAGGTTATCCAAATGCTACTGATAACTGCTCTGTGTTTGGAAATGATGATTACAACTACTCAGATAATTTTACGGATCTTCCTTGTTTCACTGTTGTGGGAATGGATACCATAACTGCGCAAATTGAGCGTACTTGGTGGCTTACAGATGAGAGCGGTTGGGCAGACACTTGCGTGCAAATGATTTACATTACACAGCCGAAAATCAGCGATATTGTTTTTCCAATAAATTTCAATGGAGTGAGCGCAGCTGCTTTAGATTGTAGTCAAGATCCAAACGATTTAAATATTACTGGATATCCTACAATCGACGGACAAGAAATATTAATTGGTGGACTTTGTGATGTTACGGTTACGCACAACGATGTAGTAGTGGGGCTTTGTGGAACAGGAGGCTACAATATTTTGAGAAACTGGACGGCCGTTAATTGGTGCTCTGGCAACTCGCTGGTACATTCGCAAATCATCAAAGTGATGGATATTACAGCGCCAGTGATTAGTTGTCCGGCAGACATAATTGTTGGGACAAGTAGCATACAATGTGAGGCAACAGTTAGTTTACCAACGCCAGTAGTTATAGACGATTGTTCCGCTTTCATCACCACCGCAAGTTGGGCATTTGGAACAGGATATGGACCATTTACAGGCATACCATTAGGGACACATATCGTTACATATGTTTCTACCGATGACTGTGGAAATTCATCCACTTGTACCATACAAATAACTGTGGAAGATGATGTGCCGCCAGTCAATATTTGCAAGTCTTCGCTCAATGTAAATATATCTTCAGGAGGCACTGCCGCGGTGCCTGCCGGAGTCTTCGATGATGGCAGTTTTGACAATTGCGGAATCGACTATTTTGAAGTAAAAAGAGATACAGACCCATATGGGTCTTTTGTTGTTTTTGCTTGTGCCGATATTGGAGCGTCAGCAGTTGCCGTTTCTTTCCGTGCTTTTGATCAGGTTGGTAACTATAATGACTGTGTTATTTTTGTTTCGGTTCACGATAATATTTATCCAGAAATAACTTGTCCAGCAGATGTCTATTTGGAATGTGATCAGGACTATTTGGATACTTTAGTAACGGGTGTTCCCACTGTTTCTGACAACTGCGGTGTTGCTAGTTTAACTTATTCAGACAATGAAAATATTGATCCAACTTGTCATACAGGAACAGTGCTTAGAACTTGGTTTGTAACTGACCTATCGGGAAATTCACTAAGCTGTACGCAAACTATTTTTGTAGAAGACAATACTCCGGTAACGGTTACTTTTCCAGCTGATTATACAACGAATGTTTGTGGGGGAGATGTGAGTTCGGTTGTCGCAGGAGAGCCGCAACTTACTAACGATAATTGTGAGTCAATTGGTTTAACTAGTAATGATATTGTGTTCAATAATGATGGCTCAGGTTGTTATACGATTCTTCGTGATTGGATTGTAATTGACTGGTGTACTTATGTGTCAAATAGTGGCTCTACTGCTGGGTATTTTACGCATACGCAGGTGATCACGGTGACGGATGAAGAGGCACCAGTGATGACTTGTCCTTCCTCGTTTACGGCAGCAAGTTTGAATCCGATCTGTGGTGGAACTTATGTGACTATTGATTCAGTAACTGCAACCGATTGTGTAGTAAATGTAGTGATTACGAATAACTCGATTTATGCAGATGCAGCAGGTGCAGATGCGAGTGGAAATTATCCACTTGGTGTGCATGTGATTACCTTTACTGCGAATGATAATTGTGGGAACACGACAACTTGCAGTATGACCTTGACGGTAGAAGATGGCTTGGCGCCAACTGCGATATGTGAGAGTGGTTTAGTGGTGTCATTAGATGGAAATTCGAATGCATTTGTAACTGCTGAAATGGTCAACTATGGAAGCTATGACAACTGTACGATTACTAATAATTTATCCTTGTCTATTAGCCCTGCGGTTTTTGATTGTGATGCAATTGGCCTGCAAAATGTAGTGCTGACAGTTATAGATGAAAAAGGAAATAGTGCCACCTGTAATAGCACGATTGATGTTCAGGATAATTTAGGAATTTGTTCGATGACGGCTTATGAAATTAGTGGTCAAATTTTGACACATCTTGGTGCTCCAATGACGAATGTGGATGTGCAAATTATTACATCAGATACCATGGTGATTGATACAGATTCAAATGGTGAATACCTGTTTGATAATGCGCTTGAAAATTATTCATATTTGGTGAAACCAGTTCGAGATACCAATTATGTAAATGGTGTTTCTTCTTTTGATTTGATATTGATTCGAAAGCACATTTTGGGTATTCAGGATTTGGGTTCACCTTATAAAATGATTGCAGCAGATGTGAATCGTTCGGGTTCTATTACAACCTTTGATATGTTGCTTTTGAAAAAAATAATTCTTCAAATTGATTCCGTTTTTAGCAATAATAATTCATGGCGATTTGTGGATGCTAATTATGTTTTTCCTAATGAAGAGAATCCATTTCAATATACTTTTCCAGAGTCAAAGTTTGTGGAAGGGATTACCGCTAATGAATCTTCAGTAGATTTTATTGGAGTAAAAATTGGCGACATAAATGGGAATGCCAATGCGAATGGATTTATTGATGAAGGTGGCGAGAAATCAGAAAGAGATGATTTGATTTTTGAATTTGAAAATCAAAGTTTTAGTGAAGGCGATGAGATTGTGGTTCCTTTTGAAGCAAAAACACCAGAAGATTTATTGGCCTTTCAGTATACGATTGGCTTTGATCAAGATCAATTGGAATTGATAGAAGTAATAGGAGGGGATGAACTGATGGAAAGTACAATGACAGAAAATGATTTTGGATTTAATTTTGCGAATCAAGGATCACTTACAACAGCCTGGTTAAATTTGAATGAAGATAAACTTGAAGAAACTACGCGCTTTTTTGAATTGAAATTTAGAGCAAAAGAGGAGGGGCAGTTGAAAAATAGTTTGAGTATCAATTCCAAATATACCAATGCAGAAGCTTTTAGCGGAACGGGCATAATAAAAGAATGGAATGTGTTGGCGCGTTTTGAAGAATTTGTTGAGCCAACTAAAAAGACTCAAAATAAATTGCTACAAAACTATCCAAATCCTTTTAAAACCTACACGAGGCTATCATTTGAATTAGAAGAGGCAACAGATTTGTCAGTTTTAATATATGATGCGAAAGGTCGGCAGATACAAGCTATCTCAGGCTTTTATGACAAAGGTCTGCATAGTGTTGAATTGAATAGAAGTACGATTAAGTCGACAGGAGTCTATTATTATAATCTTGTAATCCCTAGAGAGGCGATACAGAGTCGAAAGATGATCGTTGTGGACTAATAAGCTAGTTATTTGCTGATAAAAGGCGATTTAATCCTTCCTAAATCGCTTGATACATTACGAAGTACTTAAAGTTTTCTTCCATATTAAAAGATAAGATAAGGCGTAACTAGTTGGCTTTAATCATATTGTTTTAATCCTCTTTTTTATGATTTTATATTAGCTAGAATCGCGATTCATACTTACTCAAAAGTCAGTATAAATACTGTATTTTAAACCTTATAAATTCTCTCAATATTATAAATACTAAATTAAGGGTATAGACAAGAGTTAGTATTTGCTATATATTTATATAAAAAAAGATGCTACTTAACGTATTGATAATCATATTCTTAATTCGGATTTTGTTAGACTTGAATCAGCAAGTTTTGCAAAAATGAGTTTGATTAAATAAGTCATTAAGTCAGCTTGTTGGGTAAATCCTCAACAACTACAACCAAAACGAACAAGATCTTACTTACTATAACATTAACAAAAACTATGGTGAAAGCCTGGGAAACGAATTTTGCTGCTGCTAATATTAAACTACAAATTATTCCCATCTCATATCCTGGGCTTTCTTTTTTTCTTTTGTTAACAAACATGAATCTTTAATGAATAAAAAATTACAAAAAAGTAAGCTTCCCTTTAATCAAGGAAAAATCGCAAATAAAGCGATTGCCATTCAAAAAGATTCATATAAAACACAAAGAGAGTATCTAGATTATTCACAAATAGATATTCATGATCAGGTACTCAAAATCTTCAAAGTACTCTTACCATTTCTTATTTTGATCTTGGCTTATCTCACCAATCAATAGAATGAGATAGCTGAAAGGTGCAAATAAAATATTTATTATTAATATATTAATAAACTCTAAACAACATGTTCTTTTATTCTAATTTGATATTTACCAATTTTGGGGTATTCCTTTAAGAAGACATTGTTGTATATTTGTATAGCGCGATTGAAGCAGTACATACTATCTAATAAAAACTGCTAAAATCCATTACAATGAATTAATGAACATAGAATCTTACATAACACATCCCCTAAAGTTAGAAATTAAAATATAGTCAGTTTAACAAATTATTTAGCGAACATATATCTTACAATATCACCTGACTTAATTTTTATTTAGCTTTTCATCCCCCTACTGTTGCTTAGTAAAAAAAGCAAATTAAAGATCATGAATGCCTTTGCATTTTATGTCTAACAGTTAACTAGAATGAAAACCTTTTTTAACCAAAATTGTAATCCCATGCACGTAAAAGATTTACATTACTTATCTGCTTCCTTTTACCAAATTACACATCTTAAAATCTAATAGGACGAGCGTTTCCGCTTGGTACTAGATTTTATATTTCCAAGCCACGAAACGGTTTTCGTATAAGAATCCATCTTGTATATTTTACAAGTATAGCCTGCTGTTTGTACGCAGGGCTGTAATTCCAATGCTTTTTTTATACAATTTTTTATATAAATCCTTTTTTATAATCTTATTTTTTAACCAAAATTTTTTATCTCATGAAAAAAAGAATTCAAACCTTGATGTTTATGACATTAATGGCTTTTCTGTTTTCTGGATTGACAAGCTTAAATGCCCAGTCTTTCACCACAGGTCCTATTGAATATACTGGACCAAACGGTAAGACTCAGATTGAATATCTGGTAGGTATGGACGCAATCAATACCCTTAGAACAGAAATGCAATCAACGTTCGATTTGGACAATCCTGTTCAGCCAAATAGTGCAGCTAACGCGGCTATTTATCACCACTTCCAGTTTATGGTACATGTACAAGATCACATCGGATCTGGCAAGACCGCTGGAGATGCAATCTTCAGAGCTTACAATGAAGTTGTAGAAATGGCTAAGTCAAACTATCCAAACTCTGTTGATTCAGCTTGGAAAGATCAATTAGTTACTCTTTTATCTATTTAATTGAATCCGTACCAATTTTTTAATTAAAAATTTACATGAAAAAATTTAATCTCATGAAAAAAACAAATATTACTAAACTTTTATGTTTGTGCATGATGCTTTTCGGATTCACTATGAATCAAGAAGTTTCTGCACAATGCCCAGCTGGCGAAACGCAAGTTTCAGTTACCTATACTACAGGTGGCTTTAACGGTGAAAATAGCTGGGTTCTTTGGGATGCTACTGCAGGAGCTGAGGTTCTTTGTGGTGGTACTAATCCTGCTGGCGGAACTACCGCTGCTTGTGCTACAGATGGTAACACATTGGAACTACACACATTCGAATCTTTCGGTGACGGATGGTGTCCTCCTGCTAGTATTGCTGTAGCAACTAGTGAAGATGGTTCTAACAATGGTTGTAATGCTCAGGCATTAACTATTCTAGCTGATGCTCCTGCTACCGCTTCAGGTAACGGATCTTACGCTTGTGGTTCTGGTGCTCCTGCTGGAACTGTTGAAGTTTCATTCTCAGTTGCTTGTATCTTATGTGAGATCCTTGCTCCTGCTGATTTAGTATTACCTTCTACTCCAGGTATTTGTGGAGCTAATGTAACTTTAGCTTTAGCAACTCTATCTGCTGATTGTGATCCTACAGATCTTATCATTAACGACTTTAACGGTGGTGGTGCTGATGCTTCTGGTGATTACCCAGTAGGTACTACAGTAGTAACTTATACTACTGCTGGAGGTACTGTTATCGCTACAACTAGTGTAACTGTACTTGATACTGAAGGTCCTACTCTAGCTTGTCCATCAACTGAGACTCGTGGTCTTGATGGTGGCGAATGTAACTCTGCTTACTACTTTGAAGTAGGAGCTACGGACAACTGTCCTCAAAGTGCTGTTACTATTACTGGTCCTTACTGTGATCCATGTGTTGCTCCAACAGGAGGTTCTGCATTGGCTTGTACAGCTGGTCCTAACCACATCTTACAAGTTATCACTGGTGTAACTGCTGGTGCTGATGTAACTGAGTTGTGTTTCAACCAGGAATCT
>CAKZUK010000136.1 GCA_937921775.1 uncultured Saprospiraceae bacterium | reverse complement strand
ATCTTCTGATGAATGTAGCGGTATCTGCGATATGCGTATTGCTTCTCCATCTCAAGGACCAGGTCAAACTGCTCCTCCTACATCTACTTCAGTTTCTTTTGACTGTGATGATTTAGGAAACAATACTGTTGACTTTTGGGTAAAGGATTGTGCAAACAACTGGGCTTATGTATCTACTTTTGTTATCATTCAAGATAACTCTGGTGACTGTACTAATCCTCAGTCTTCTGATATCACTGGTACTATCAGTACTGAACTTGGTGATAACGTTGAAGATGTAACTGTTGATTTAACTGGAAACGCTCCAGGTATGGATAACTCTTATGTAACTTCTAACGATGGTGCATTCGAATTCTTGAACTTGCCAAACGGTTACAACTACACAACTACTCCTGCTAACGACTTGAACCACTTGAACGGTGTTTCTACTTATGACCTTGTATTAATCAGCAAGCACATCTTGTCTATCGAATCTCTTGATTCTCCTTATAAGATGATCGCTGCGGATATCAACAAGTCAGGAAGTATTACTACTTTCGATATGGTTGAACTACGTAAATTGATCCTTTTCATCAACACTGAATTTACAAGCAACACGTCTTGGAGATTTGTTGATGCAAACTATGTATTCCCTGATGTAACTAATCCTTTCTCTACTATCTTCCCTGAAGTTAACTCTATCAACGGTCTTGCGGCTGATGAAGTTGCTAACTTTGTAGGTGTTAAGATTGGTGATGTTAACGGTTCTGCGATTCCTAACAACCTAGTAGGTGGTGACGATCGTAACACTGTAGGTGATGTTGTATTCAATGTTGCTGACCAGAACATGGTAGCAGGACAAGAATACACTGTTGACTTTACTGCTAAAGATTTCGCTAACGTAATGGGTTACCAATTCACACTTGCATTTGATACAGATGCAGTTGAGTTTGTTGACGTAAACGCTGGTGACTTAGCTGGAATGGATGCTTCTAACTTCGGTTTAAGCATGATCAATGAAGGTGTAATTACTACTAGCTGGAATGCAAATACTGCTGCGAAGTTGAACAACAACGACGTAGTATTCTCTGTAACTTTCAAGGCTAACACTGCTACTCAATTGAGCGATGTTATGAACATTAGCTCTCGTTACACAGTTGCTGAAGCTTACAATGGTGAGCTTGAGTTAATGAATGTAGCTGTTGAGTACACTGAGAATGGTACAGTTGCTGCTACAGGTTTCGACTTGTTCCAGAACCAACCTAACCCATTCAAAGATGTTACTGCTATTAGCTTCACTTTACCTGAAGCTTCTGCTGCAACTTTGACTGTTTATGATGTATCAGGAAGAATCCTTAAGTCTTTTGAGGCTAACTACGCTAAAGGTTACAACGAAGTAACTATTAACCGTAGCGACCTTTCAGGATCTGGTGTACTTTACTACACTTTGGAAACTGCTACTGATTCAGCTACTAAGAAGATGATCATTGTTGACTAATCGTCAATGAATGAACGGACAATATAGTAGCTCAAAATCCGAAATTAAAGATATGCTTTGAAATCGGTTTTTGGGATGGCCTCTTCCTCGCTTCGGCGTGGAGGGGGCTTTTTTTATTGGGGAGATTGCTTGATGACTTGTTTGGATAAAAAAATGATTTGAGTACGTGACAAATTTTCTACTGTTGGCAATTGGCTTTTAGTTTCCTTCCAATATGTTGAGCCTGCTTAGGCTTGGGATTTAATACGCAAGACGGGGACTTATGAGGGAAGTCAACAGCTAACAGCCAATTGCTAAGCGCCTTAAAAAGGGAGTCCGATAAATCGTCACACACTCAAATGATTTAAAGCCTTCTCCTGAGAATAGCTAGATTAAGCAAACTGATTCTTAAATTTAAAATAGCTTATCTTTGTATGGATTCTTATTTTAGTCAGAAGACTCCTATTCATAAAACTTAAAAAAAGAAAAGATGAAACGCATTTTATTTTTATTGGTGTTCTGTACGTTTTTTGGGTGTACCCAAAATGAAGAAACCAATCAGTCTTCATCAAAGGCATCTGAATCATCAGAAACTACTAAGGAGAATGGAGCGAGTGGTACGGCTCAAATGGTGAAATTGCTCAGAGATGTCAATGCGCGTATTGATCCAATGAAAGTGAGTTATCATCTGAATTCGTCAAGAGCAGAACAATATAAATTGAAAGTAAACAGTGCTCAAAATGATAATGAGCTGCTTATGTCTAAATCTCAATATGCTTATGAATTGCTACTCGCAGGAAAGACGCATGAGTCGATTATGGAAATAGAGCAGTTGTTGGAAATGCTAGCAAAACTAAATGCTGATAAAGCCGTAATTAATAATCTTAAACAGTTGCAGGGCTTAGCATATACCCGCTTGGGTGAGCAGGATAATTGTGTTGGAAAAAATAACCCAGAGTCCTGTATTATTCCAATTAAAGGAGCAGGGGTATATAATTTGAAAAAAGGTTCTGAAACGGCTATTCGTATTTACGAAGAAATGCTTGTAGATCGACCAGATGATGAAGAAACTATTTGGTTACTGAATATTGCTTATATGACCATTGGTAAATACCCAGAAGGCGTACCAGCTAAATTTCGTATTCCAGAAAAAGAATTTAAATCAGATTATAAAATCCCTGCATTTAAAAATATAGGAAACAAAACAATCATAGGTACAAGTGGTCTGGCGGGAGGATCTTGTGTTGAAGATTTTAATAATGATGGTTTGCTAGATATCGTTGCCTCATCATGGGGCGGAAATGATCAGATAAAAATTTTCTTTAACCTTGGGAATGGTGACTTTTCAGATCAAACAGATGCAAGTGGTTTGAAAGGAATAACTGGCGGTCTGAACTTGAATCATGCCGATTACAACAATGATGGTTTTGAAGACATATTAGTGCTGCGTGGCGCTTGGTTTTTTGAACAGGGACAAATTCCTAATTCGTTGCTAAAAAATAATGGAGATGGAACGTTCTCAGATGTAACCATTGAATCGGGTCTGTTCTCACAATATCCTACGCAGGCTGCAACCTGGTGTGATGTGAACTTAGATGGCTGGCTTGACCTATTTATCGGAAACGAAACCTCTTCTCGTTACAGTTGTCCTTCAGAGTTGTTTATCAATAATAAAGGACATTTTGAAAATAGAACGGTAGAGGCAGGACTTACTGAGGCAGTCGGCATGATTAAAGGTGTTTGTTCGGGAGATGTAAATAATGACGGTTGGCCAGATATTTATATTTCCTCATTAGGTCGACCTAATATACTTTTAAAAAATAATGGTGATCCTTCAGCAAACGGTACAGTAAGCTTTACGAATATTAGTACATCTGCTAATGTTGCAAAGCCAATCCAGAGTTTTCCTACTTGGATGTGGGATTATAATAATGATGGATTATTAGATATTTTTGTAGCACCTTTTTCTACAGGTAAATTGAAGTCTTCCAGCTTGATGGTTTCAAATGCAAGAGGTAAGCATGTGGATGATACGCAGCTTTGTATTTATAATAATAATGGAGATGGTACTTTTACAGAAAGAGGGACAGAGATGGGATTGACAGAACCCGTTTTTGCAATGGGATCCAACTATGGAGATATCGATAATGATGGATCATTAGATTTTTATATTGGTTCGGGTGAACCTAGTTTTTCTTCTCTAGTACCTAATAAATTATATCGGAATAATGAAGGTAAGTCATTTCAGGATGTTACTTATTCCGGTAGGGTAGGGCACATTCAAAAAGGGCATGGTGTGAGTTTTGGTGACTTTGATAATGATGGTGATCAAGATATTTTTCATGTACTAGGAGGCGCTTATGAAGGCGATATTTTTGGAGATGCATTATTTGAAAATCCTGGAGGTACGAAAAATAATTGGACGACGCTTTTGCTAAAAGGAAATGGTGCAAACAAATCTGCTATTGGTGCTAGAGTGAAATTAGTGTGTACAAATAAAGATGGTTCGGAAAAAACATTTTATCACGTGGTTTCTACTGGCGGAAGTTTTGGGTCCAATAGTTTGCAACTCGAAATTGGATTAGGAAAAGCTGCGAAGATTAAAACGATTGAAATTCAATGGCCAATGAATCCCATTGAAACGGAAGTTTATCAAGACATTGAAGTAAATCGATTTATCAGAATTGAGCAAGGTGCTCCGGAAGTTATTTATGAGGAACGAAAGCAGTTTAGCTTTTAGAAACTAAAATTAAGTCATCCAAAAACAAAAAAAATGAGCGACCAATTGGTCGCTCATTTTTTTATTAGCTAAGAAGATCGTCGCTTTAACTAAAAAGATACTTCGTGTTTTTAAGAACTTCGATCTTGCCATTATTTACTTCATTGGTACTGCCTTTTCATCGTATTCAAAAAACTGCATCGGGCCATTATTAACAGCCACTGCAATCAAAGCCTTTCCATCTTTCTGTTTAATCCAATTAATGTCTTTTACATTGTCTTGGGTGTAAAATCCACTATCTCCAGGTTTTAATGCATTGAAGTTTCCTTTGCCATCACCTAGCATCACTAGTCCCGTCCCAGCATCATATCGAGGTGTTTCTACCTCCGTGTTATACATGTTGCCAGCTGTAATAAGATCAAGTTTACCGTCTTTATTCACATCTTGAACTATAATTCCATTGATAGGAGCCATCTGAGCAATTGCTGGTAGTGATTGCGCCGTGTAGGTTCCATTGCCATTATTAATTAAAACCTTAGATTCAAAATCAGTTACTTGAAGATGAAGCGATTTGTTTAGTTTATCCTTTCCTAAAATATCCTCAATGTCAGCACTAGCAAACTCTTTATAAGTTGGGAATTTTTCTTTGATAAAAGGCATCTGCTCTGACGAACATTGACGACCACGCGCTGGTACCAGTTTACCATTGTATTCTTTACTCAATACAATATCACAAGAACCGTTTTTGTCAAAATCATCAGAGAAAACATTAAATGGTTTTTTCTGACTTGCTGAGAATTTAGAGTTGGTTCCTAAATTTCCGCAAATTAAATCAAGATCGCCATCATTGTCAATATCAGCGGCAGCGATACTATACCACCAACCCTTTAGGTGATCGGTCCCCATTGCTTCTGTTGCGTTGGTGAATTTACCGCCATCGTTTTTGTAAAAGCTAATAGGCATCCATTCTCCAACCACTACTAAATCCATTTGCTTATCATTGTTGAAATCTATCCATTCAAAATCTGTAACCAAGCCAGGTTGCATTAACTCAGGTGCAATATCTGCTGTAACATCTTTATATTTGAACTTGTCAAATTCAAGAATGTAGGATCTAGAAGCATAAGGGTATTTTCCAGGTACACCACGGCCACCTACAAACAAATCCATGTCACCATCATTGTCATAATCCGCCGCTTTGACTCTTGAACCACTTGCGTAAATTTCAGGTAAACCTTGTTTGAGTTTTTGGAATTTTCCTTCCCCAACATTGATATACAAACGATCCAATAGTTCAGGAGCATCGGGTGCAAACTCACCACCACCACCACTGATCACGTAAAGGTCAAGATCTCCATCTCCGTCAGCATCATAAAATAAAGAGCCCATGTCTTCGGAGTTTTTATCCAAAGCCCAAACTTGACTTTCTGGATCAAATGCAAAAGAGCCATTTTTTTGTTGTAGATAAAGTAAGCCATTTTGTCCAGCTGCTCCGCCAACATAAAAGTCGTCTAAGCCATCAGCGTTTACATCAGCTACACTGATGTGTGGGCCATGAGTTGATTGTCTTTGAGGTAGTAAGATTTCTTTTGCAAAATCGTCGTATTCATTTTCTACATGAAGGAATTCAACACCGAGTGCCCTTGCCTCTTTTTTCGTGATAAAGGTATTGGTAGTTTTCTCTTTATTAATAGCGACGCTATTCGCGGCATCATATACGATGGTTAATACTTGATTCGTTTTTACATTTTCTAATGTTTGTGTTTTGCCATCAGCCCACTTAACTTCTACCTTGTCAATTTTGCTGTACTTACCCATCCCAAAGTGAAGTACGTCTTCTACAGCCGATTCATAACCCCTTGTGTTCATTAATTCCTGTATTTGAATCTTGCCATCGTAATGAATAGTCACCTGACTCAAATTAATTGGCATTTTAGAATTTGCACCTTTTAATTTTACTCGGAAGTAATGATTGTCGGCTCTGGAATCTGCATTGTTTTTATAAATAAAAGCTTCCATTGCTACGTTGTTGACAACCAAGTCAAGATCTCCATCTAAATCGAGATCAGCATAAGCAGCGCCATTTGAAAAGGAAGGTTGAGCCGTACCCCATTCTTCTTCTATTGATTCAAAATGTAAGTTGCCATCATTGCGATACATTCTGTTCGGCAATTTGATACTAGGCATCATGTCATAAAATTTTTGTCTATCCTCAAAAGGAACAGAGCCACCGTTAGCTTCTTTGGCCTTAGCCATTGCTATTCTAAAATCATTGTCACGAGCATATCGTTTGTAGCCATTAGAAACAAAAAAGTCTTTGTAGCCATCGTTGTCAAAATCTGCCAATAAGGAAGCCCAACTCCAGTCGCTACGCGAGACACCAGCCATGTTGGAAATATTACTAAATGTCCCATTGCCGTTATTTATCTGCATGGCGTTGAACATGTATTGGTAGTGATAATTTCGGGTATTGATGTAATACCAGAAAGTTGGAATATCCATGGAAGCCATCAAGGTTTTATCGCGAATATGGTCATCTGCAGCCATGTCTACTACGGCAATATCTTTCAGGCCATCATTGTTCATATCTGCAATGTCGATTCCCATACTATAAAAGGAAATTTGCTTGGTCATATCTTTGACCTTGTCGGTAAAAGTTCCATCGCCATTGTTCATATAAACGAAATCCGGAACAGAGTAATCATTGGCAACATAAACATCAGGCCAGCCGTCATCATTGATATCACTAACTGCGAGTCCAAGTCCAAATCCATATTGGAGCATACCGGCCTCTTTAGTTACGTTTGTATATTTGCCATTATCATTTCGATAAAGTTGCGAACTGGCGCGTTCAAGATTTCCTTTGATTTTTAGATCTTTAAAAATTTGATCATGGACAACCAGTGTGTATTTTGATTCATTGAGTATGAAACAGTCAAGGTCTCCATCTTTATCATAATCGAAAAAAGCAGATTGGGTGCCGATATTGTCATCATCCAAGCCATATTCTTTAGCACTTTCTGTAAAAGTTAGATCGCCATTGTTTATGAATAGTAGATTTTTTTTGTCTGACCAAGGCGTGTGTTTAGAGCCTCCTTGAGTGGTATAGATATCTAGTTGTCCATCGCCATTTACATCGGCCATAGTGACACCATTGCTCCATTTTTTTCCTACGTTGATACCTGCTTTTTCACTAATGTCTTCAAATTGCATATTACCTTTATTGAGGTAAAGTCGATTATTTACTTCATTACCTGAAAAGAAAATATCAGGAAGGTCGTCATTGTTGATGTCTCCTATGGCAACGCCAGCCCCATTGAAGTAATAATCAAAAGAAAGGACGTTTTTAGTTTCGTCACTTACATCTTCTTCTAAATCGTTTCGGAAATTGACCCCAGTAGAAGAGGAGGGGAGTAAGGCAAATAGTGGTACTTGCTGTGACTTAGTGTCAGCAGTGCCTTTGTTGTCTGTACCATCATTATTACATGACATGATACACAGCAAAAAAAGTGGAATGAAAAGTAATCTATTCATGTTATTTCTTTCAATTTTAACCAAGCTTTATAGCTTGGTTCTGTTTTCAACTAAAACTAAACAAATATTGTGCGAATTTTTTATATGTTAAAACCAACGAATTGGCAGTCTTCTCTATTATTATCAACCAAGGTAATAGGTTTATTGTATGATTGCAGCAGTGTTTAACTGGAATGCTTGCAAAGAACTATTATTGTTGGCAATTAACAAAAGTGGTTTATTATTTTCACCACAAGATAGTAGACTAAGTGCCCGAACATCTTTGTTGGCAAATAGCCCAGAGTCTACTGTAGAGAGTGCTTCAAATTTACCTTTGCCTTTGTTAATCATTACTACCCCTGTACCGCTGTCTGCACGAGGTGTCTCTATTTCTGAAACAAACCAGTTGCCGGCGGCAATGATGTCTGGTAGTTGATCTTGATTTATATCTGTTATTATAAAATCTTGAACAGGAGCCCATTGTACAAGACTAGGAAGTTGTTCGGCCTCAAAACTGCCTTCATTATTCCAAAGAATAATAGAAGAAAAGTCATTTGCTTGATAGTGTAGCGCATCTTCAAGAGCGTCTCCATAAACTTCAAACACATCTGCTTTACCGAAGGCTTCGTAAGTTGGGAATTTTTCAGTTATTTCGGGCATTTGCTCAGACGAACATTGTAAGCCCCTTACCGGAAATAGTTTCTCTCCAGAATAATATCCAACTACAATGTCTCGCTTTCCATTGTTGTCCATATCTGCGCTAAAAACTTCAAACGGTTTCTCATCGGTCGCTTTGTACTTGTAGTTTAATCCCAAATTACCCAACACATAGTCATCATCTCCATCTCCATCTAAGTCTGTAGCTTTAATAGAATTCCACCAACCTACATGTTTGTTTAGTCCCATTTGGCTACTTACTTTTTCTAGTTGACCATTATTGTTTTTATAAAAAAGGATATCTGTCCATTCACCTACAATGATTAAATCTTTTAAGCCATCTTTGTCGAAGTCAGACCATACACTTGAAGCAATCATGCCCGGAGTTTGAAGGTCAGGAGCTTTCTGAGCGGTGACATCTTTGAAAATTCCTTTCTGATTTTCTAGTAAATAACTGGTGGCAGGAAGTGGGTATTCGCCAGGCACCAAACGTCCCCCTACAAATAAATCTTCATCTCCATCTTGATCAAAATCATAATTAGAAACGCAACCACCGCTAGCTGTTAGTTTAGGCAAAGTGTTTTGAGTTTTAATGAAGACGCCTTTCCCATTGTTACGGTAAAGACGATCTTGGTACATGTTTTTATCTTCGAATTCATTACTTCCACTTACAACATAAAGGTCTTTGTCGCCATCTCCATCTGCATCAAAAAATAAGGCATCAATGTCCTCATAAGCGGCATCTGTCGCCCAGGTATTATTGGAAGATTTAATAAATGTTCCTGCCTTTTTTTGCAGCCAGAGAGCGGCCGTTTGTTGGTGTGCTCCGCCGATGTAAAAGTCATCTAAACCGTTTCCGTCTACGTCTGCACTACAAAGAGCTGGTCCCATTTGGGATAGAAGGTGAGGTAACAGAACTTCCTTTTTGTAGTCGTCGTGGTAGATGTCTTTATGCGTAAATTGAAATCCAGAAGACTGACTAACATCCTGTAGTGGTTTGTCTTTTGGTGCTATTTTGTTTTTAGCAATAGCTTTGCTTGCGTTTTTATAATCTAAGTTGATGTAAGTTCCCTTTTTTAAATTATTCACAAGTTGTTGTTTTCCATCAGGCCATTCAATATCTAAGCTTTGAGGTTGATCATTAGGAGCTAATCCAAAATGCGTTATATGATCACAGGAAGATTGGAATCCTCGAGTTACTTGAAATTCTTTATATTGTTTTCCCTGGCTTGTATACAGTGTTAACTTGCTTTGCAAGGCAGACTTGTTTTGTGGCGAACCTGAGAAGGTGAAGCCAATGAAGTCATTGGAATTCTTAGTGTTTTCGTACAATGAAGCATTTGCATTAATATTGTTAACGATCACGTCTAGGTCGCCGTCTCGGTCTAAATCACCATAGGCAACTCCATTGGAAAATCCCTTAAAGTTGAAGCCCCATTCGTCAGATGATTTTTTAAATTTGTAATTCCCTTCGTATTCGTAAGCGTAGTTTTCAACAGGAGTACTTTTGAGTAGCGCATGCGCTTGTTCGAATGTAAGTTTGTTGTTGTTTTTCTTGGCGAGTGCGTTTGATCTTTTTGAAAAATCTTTGTCCTGTGTGTCTTTTAAGAAGCCATTGACGGTGATTAAGTCATTGTCGCCATCGTTGTCGTAATCTCCAAACAAAGTACCCCAGCTCCAATCTGTTTTGTCAATGCCACTGTAATAGGCGATATCACTAAAGTAACCATTTCCATTGTTGATGTGCATTGAATTTCGCATGAATTGATAATGCATTCCATTGTTAACCATATAACTGAACCGTCCCATATCCATGGGGGCCATGTTTGTTTTCTGACGTACGTTGTCTTCAGCTAACATTTCTACAGTAAGTAAATCAAGGTGCGTATCATTGTTGAGGTCCACCATGTCAACTCCCATTGAGAAATATGAACAATGTGGGAAATATTCTTTAATCGATTCTGTAAATGTACCGTCACTGTTGTTTAAATAAAAATAATCATGTGGAGCAAAATCATTTGTGACGTAAACATCTGTCCAGCCATCGTTGTTGAAATCAGCAGTAACTATGCCTAATCCGTAGCCATAATTGTTGATTCCAGCGGACAAACTTGCATCTGTGAATGTATTGTTGCCATTATTTTGATAAAGCTTATCTGACATGCTTGCATTAGGTTGTTGTATTTTTTTAGTCATACCGGAAAGTGGTTGTGAAAATTCTCCGGGATGATTGGCTAAGTACATGTCGAGATCGCCATCATTGTCATAGTCAAAAAAGCTAGCTTGAGTAGAATGTCCGATATCATCTAATCCATAACTGGCTGCCATTTCCTTGAATTGTGTATTTTTTTGATTGATGAAAAGTAAATTACGGCGCAACTGAGAATCGCTATGCCATCCAGCACGACAAACATAAATATCTAGCCACCCATCATTATTGATGTCTACCATAGTGACGCCTGTTTTTTGGCCATCGTAGCTATTAATCCCAGCTGAGACACTAATGTCTTCAAACTGAAGGTTGCCTTTGTTTAGAAATATTTTATCAGTTTGCTGGGTTGCGGTCATATATACATCTGGTAAGCCATCATTGTTGATATCTCCAATTCCAACGCCACCACCATTGTACAGGTATACATACTTGTAGTAATTGACCTGAGCAGTTTCTACAATTGAGTTATTAAAAGAGAGTCCCGATTCAGTAGCAGAAATATCACGGAATAGAGTAGGAGACTCATTATTAACATATTCTTTTTCAGTAGTAGGCCCACAGGATCCAATAAGCAAAACAAATACAAAAGCATATTTGAGGAATGAAGTCATATTTACCATATTTTAGATGTCTTATTTATTAATTCATATTTAATACGAAAAGCGAACCACTTTTTTGATAAAAGTATGGCTTTAGGACTTTAAATCTGATGGTTTTGAAAGTGATGATAACCAGCTGTCTTTAGATAATACTAAATTGTTGATACTTAGGTAAGTAGGTTAGATCTATCGTGATTTCAGATGGATGACCAAAACAATGATTTTTGGTTTGAGATTTCTGTCTTTTAAAATTGACCGCTAAATTAAATAAAAGCTAGGGAACATTTATAAGATATTTGAGTAATATAAAAGACGCAGAATTATATGGAATAATTTAAGTTAAAATTCTAATGTGAAAGCTTATATTGTATAAATTATTTATACATTTACATTCGCTTAGAAACAAAATCTAAATTATTTCTTAAAATTTTGTTTGTAATAGATGGAAATATATTATATTTGTGTCTATTCTTAGCAGAATTCGTATTATACCATGAACATTATCTAATTAAAAAAACAACAAATACTTAAAATAAGAAGTGTAAAATAAACCAATTTCTTCTTATTTATATTCCCACAAACCTACCTAACATATCCCTTTAACCGACCTTTTACATCCCTCTAACCGTTTAGATTAGTAACGTTATGCGTTGCAATAAATCCTACATGTATTTACATCCGTGATTTGTCATGGTATGTTCTGTCATTAGGTATCCTTTACAAATTATATATAGTCCTCAATATTCGTAATAAATTGATTTGAACTAATAATTCAATATATACTATTGTATAACGCAAATTATAATTACAGGAATAGGGTAAGTTGTGTCGCTTTTCACTTGAGCAATTCGACTTAAAATAACAAACGGATATTGATGCTATCACGTCTTATTGTAATCCAATAATACACTAGATAGAATCGGTTGATTTTTACTCTACAGAACTTAATATGTTCTGTCAGAGCACTAACAATTTATGCCGTTTACCCTACACACGACAAGTGACCGATACTCTGGAACTAATTGACAATCAAATTATTATAAATCCTAAACACGTATTGTCAAGTTATTATAAATCCTAACATTCTTAACTTTATTTATTAACTTTTTAAATGTTTATTCTCATGAAAAAAAGAATTCAAAGCTTAATGTTTATGACATTATTGGCTTTTTTGTTTTCTGGATTGACAAGCTTAAATGCCCAGTCTTTCACCACAGGTCCCATTGAATATAATGGACCAAATGGTAAGACTCAGATTGATTATCTGGTAGGTATGGATGCAATCAATACACTTAGAACAGAAATGCAATCAACGTTCGATTTGGACAATCCTGTTCAGCCAAATAGCGCAGCTAATGCAGCTATTTTTTATCACTTCCAGTACATGGTACATGTTCAAGACCACATCGGTTCTGGCAAGACTGCTGGTGATGCAATCTACAGAGCTTATAATGAAATTGTAGACATGGCTAAGAACAATTATCCTAATTCTGTTGATTCAGCTTGGCAAGAGCAATTAGTGACTCTTTTATCTATCTAATTGGTTTAACTGCCAAAATTTTAATTAAAAAAAACATGAAAAACGTTTCTCTCATGAAAAAAACAAATTTTACTAAACTTTTATGCTTGTGCATGATGCTCTTCGGATTCACTATGAATCAAGAAGTTTCTGCACAATGCCCAGCTGGCGAAACTGAGGTCACTGTAAATTATACTACAGGTGGCTTCAACGGCGAAAATAGCTGGGTTCTTTGGGATGCTACTGCAGGAGCTGAGGTTCTTTGTGGTGGTACTAACCCTGCAGGCGGTGCATCTGTTGGATGTGCTACAGATGGTAACACATTGGAACTACACACATTCGAATCTTTCGGTGACGGATGGTGTCCTCCTGCTAGTATTGCTGTAGCAACTAGTGAAGATGGTTCTGATAATGGTTGTAATGCTCAGGCATTAACTATTCTAGCTGATGGTCCTGCTACCGCTTCAGGTAACGGTTCTTACACTTGTCTTCCTCCTGGTTCTCCTGTTCCTTCTCCTTCTCCTGGAGGAACTGTTGAAGTTTCATTCTCAGTTGCTTGTATCTTATGTGAGATCCTTGCGCCTGCAGATTTAGTATTGCCTTCAACTCCAGGTATTTGTGGAGCTAATGTAACTTTAGCTTTAGCAACTCTATCTGCTGATTGTGATCCTGCAGATGTTATCGTTAATGATTTTAACGGTGGTGGTGCAGATGCTTCTGGAGATTACCCAGTAGGTACTACAGTAGTAACTTATACTACTGCTGGAGGTACTGTTATCGCAACAACTAGTGTAACGGTACTTGATACTGAAGGTCCTACTCTAGCTTGTCCATCAACTGAGACTCGTGGTCTTGATGGTGGAGAGTGTGAATCTGCGTACTATTTTGAAGTAGGTGCTACGGACAACTGTCCTCAAAGTGCTGTTACTATTACAGGTCCTTACTGTGATCCATGTGTTGCTCCAACAGGAGGTTCTGCATTGGCTTGTACAGCTGGTCCTAACCACATCTTACAAGTTATCACTGGTGTAACTGCTGGTGCTGATGTAACTGAGTTGTGTTTCAACCAGGAATCT
>CAKZUK010000135.1 GCA_937921775.1 uncultured Saprospiraceae bacterium | reverse complement strand
AATAATTTCTGTGTCTTTTAAACTTATACTTCTCCAATTTCCTTCAGCAATAGCTACGGCTATTACCTTGAAAATTGGCTCGTCTAAATTCAAAATACATCAGAACTTATCCTAAAGATAAATTTGACTACCTGCTTACTTCCTTGTTTTGTGAAGCAATCCAGAAGGATTAGTCCCAAAAAGCAAGTCGTATAGATTCAAAATCCATCAGAATTTATTGTAAACACAATTTTGAACACCTGCTTAAGTAATGTATGTCGCTTAGGTATAAGCAATATTTTGAACGGAGCAAGGGCTTATCTCCGCTTCAATAAACCAAACAAACGAAGCATCCAAACACCAACTAACATCGACAAGAAAATCAAATCCCAATAGTCTCCCATCAACAGGCCTTTCGTATAGCTTCTCGTAAAAATAAACATGATCCAATAGCCACCAATGGTATGCAAAATTGTCCATTGCTTAGCAGATAGCAATTTGGCAAAAGTATCAAATGAAGTAAGCAACATCAATACAATAAACAGATAAGCCAAGCCTCCTCCAAAGAGAGAAATCCCAGCAGCTGTGGTAAAAACTGGATGAAAGGAATATTGCAAAATTCCTAAGGCAAAAAGATGAAATATATGAATCAAGGCAAAGCTAATCCCCCAAAACTTTCGATTCATGTACAACCAAAAGGAGAAGGAATTTTGCATATATTGATGGATATATTTTCCTGCAAAAGCAATACAAAAACAAGTTACACTAATTCGGGCCGACCATCGAATCAATAAGCGAACTCCCTCCTCCGTATATCCTTCAATAGCGATGCAAAATCCGAATACCAAAAGACTTAATAGCAATATTAAGCGCACTATCCCCCATTCCCATATGCCTCTCGAATTTGAATCGTTCATGATTGTTTAATTTTGGATAAATATAAGCAATTATGGCTATCAGAGCTTTTAGACAGCTAGCATTTTTAAAAACTGAAGAAAGCTTTAAGCTCAATAAAAAAATCCCTGTAGATCGAAATCTACAGGGATTTTTCATGAATAAAATAGCCGTTTAATTACCGCCACCATTAGCTTTTTCAGCCTCGGCCTCTGCTGCTTTTCTAGCTCGACGTTCAGCCATCTCTTTTCGTTGTTGGATAATCATTTGCTCCGCTTTGAGTATCTCTGCTTCGCGCCTCTGTGCCTCGGTTTGTGCTGCCATTTTCAATTCAGTTTGTTGTTTACTAGTAGCTTCTAACCTTTTATTTACGTCAGCTTCCTGATCAGCGACAACTGATTGATCAAGTTCCTGTGAGGCAACATTAGACTCCTTTGTCTCTTCTTCTACTTCAATCTTTCTTACAACTTTAGAACCAGCAGCTCCAGTGTTATAAGTTTCGATTGCATTAATATTATCTGCTGGGTCTTTGATAATTCTACGCCCCATTGCATCCAACTCTTCTTCTTTATCATTGTCTATAAACACATTTTCTATCTGATCTTCCTCCACTATTTCAGTTGCAACTGGTGCCGTATCAAATGACTCCGATGTTTCACTTGTGTATGATCCTGACTCAAACGATTCACTAGCTTCAGTAGTAATAGGTGCAGCCTCAAAAGATTCAGAAGGCTGGAAGGTTTGTACCCCCTCATCCCTTGTAATAGTTTCATCAAGCTGCTCTTTCACTTTTTCTGTTACCATTAAGTTAGGTACAGCTGGCAATGAAGTTGTTTCATTTACCTCTACGTTTGAGTAAGTTGAGATTGTTGGAGCAACTTCAATTAGCTCCTCTTCCTTCACAATCGGAGAAGCAGTATGTACAGGACTGCTATTGCTATAGCTCGAACCATTCGACGGAGCAGTATAACCAGATTCAAGATAAATTTCCTTATTGGTATAAGCTTTATAAGCTAACTCCGCTTCACTTGCCATCAGAGCTAATTCTCCTCCAGCACCAAAAACGTGTTGAAGGAAATCTTCATCTGTTTGCAAAGCTCCACCTGTATTACTGTTCATAATGCTTAAAGCTAAAGCGATCGCCTCAATTCCTCTTGAAGGTTTACTACAAGCAACTAAGTCGAAATCATCAGTTGCTGAAAATTTAGCATACTTAGTTATTCCCGCAGCCGGCAAAACAGCTCCATAATTATGATCATCTAAATAGCCTGCCCCAGACTGAGCGGAAGCAATAACTCGAACCACGGTAGAAGGAACCTTCCAAATGGCGGATCGTTTTTCATATTCTGAATTGTTGTCTTTCATAAAACGCAGGTGAGCTGCCTCATCAGCAGTGGCTGCAGTCGCAGAGAAGAACTCTTGTGCTGAAAGATTAAATCCCAATAAAATTAAGCTGAAAAATAAGATAGCTTTTTTCATAGTAAAATAATTTAACATGTATTAACAATGTTGTAACAAACTAGTATTGCATAAACAATTCCAATTTGACTATGATTTGGGCTGATAGATCAAATTTAAGGTATTTGTCTATATTTTGCTTAAAAATAGAGCATATTTAATGAATAAGTAGTTCAAAAGCATAAAAACAGACAGCTTTTTGATGATAATTCCGCTAAAATACTAATGACTTTCCCACTATTCCTCCAATTGTTGATGCAATTTTTTCAGTATATACGATTCATTTATGAACAGGAAATAGCTAAAAATAATGATCAAACTTAATTTCCAACCTCCAATTAACATACTTCCAGCTAAAATTTGGTTCAAAAAAAGATAAATTATAAAGACTAATAAACCTCCTGAATAGGCAATCAATTTATCTGTCTTTGAGAGATAGACCAAAACCATGTGAAGAATGATGAGCAAACCATTTATTAAGACAACAGGAGTTGATTCTTCAAAACCCATGACTGCATAAATCAAAGTACTGATTAATATCAAAGCAGAGACAATAAGCAAAAGGGCCGTTCCATACCAGTTTCTTTCTTCCAGTTTTTGGATTTTGAAATGGAGGCTTGGTAGCTTGTTCTCATTGCTATTGGTCTCAGAAGCTTGCTTCATATTGGAGGGCTTTATTGATTTGTTTTAAAAGTAGTATTTTCTAAGGAATCATTTTGCTTCTTTGAGAGTTATTAGCCTGTATTAAAAAATGAATGGAGGCTTTGCTCTGCGATCGACTTGAGCTGTGATACTCCCCCTGTTCTTTAATTTACTAAATCCATTCAGCAATTAGCTAAGTACGCGATGCTGTTTAATGATCTTTATAACTAGGCCTTGTATGTCTTTGTCAACAAAATACAATCGAAGTCTTCATGCACAGATTAGTCTTGGCACTACTTCTGACGATCGATTTATGCCCAATGGTTATCTTAAGTATTTTGCTGAATTAGAACAGTTGGTTCTGACCGAAAAGTTAGATGGACAAAATAATTGTTTCAACAAATACGGTCTCTTCGCCCGATCTCACACCGCAGCTTCTGTACACTCTTGGGACAAGCCACTGGTTCAACGTTGGGAGTTAATTAAAAACGAATTAAACGATCTTGAAGTGTTTGGAGAAAACATGTATGGCATTCATTCTATTGCCTACAGAAAATTAGAATCGTATTTTTATGTTTTTGCTGTTCGCGAAAATGGACGATGGTTGTCCTGGGAAGAAGTAAAGTTTTATGCTGCGCTTTTGGATTTCCCAACTGTTCCAGAAATTAAGATCAAAGAAAAACTCAGTAACTTTTACAAAGAAGACAAAAAAGAGAATGTACACTTAGCCTCTTGGCTTAATGCTAATCTTGGGATGAGCTGGGAAGAAAGTGTTGCAAGTCAAGGCATGCTAGATGGCTACGAGCCGAAAAGCGGCGCTGCATGCTCTGAAGGTTTTGTCATCAGAAATGCGAATGCATTTGACACGAACGAAGGACCAATTCCCGTTGCTATAAATGAATTTAATAATTTATTTAAACTCGTTCGAGCAAAACATGTAAAAACAGACGTACATTGGACGAAGAATTGGGAAGCTGCGAAGCTTGTCAATTATGAGAAATACAAGTGGATTAAAATGTTCTAAAAAATAAAAGCAAACATGATCTGGAAATTTCCGAGATACGAAATCGATCAAACTGTCAATTGGGAACTTTTGAAAGAGAGCTATAGTTGGTTGAACGACATGCAAGGAGTCCCTCAAAATCCGATTTGGCATGGAGAAGGTGATGTTTATGTACATACCACCTGGGTGGTTCGTGACTTATTGAATCTATCCGAATTTCAAGAATTATCTGAGCAGGACAAACACATTCTTTTTGCAGCGGCCCTGCTTCATGATGTTGAAAAACGATCGACAACTGTAACTGAAGTCATTGACGGAATCGAATCCATCGTATCACCTCGACATGCCTTACGAGGTGAATATACTGCTCGAACTATTTTGTATAAAGACATCCCTACCCCTTTTCATATTCGCGAGCAAATTGCTAAACTAGTTCGGCATCATGGATTGCCACTCTTTGCCATCAGTAAAGATGATCCACGTAAAAGTGTCATTGAAGTGAGCTTAAAGGTAAATACATTGCATCTTTATATTTTGGCGAAAGCCGATATAAAAGGAAGAATCTGTCCTGATCAGGAGGAAGAATTAATGAAAGTGGAACTGTTTAAAGAACTTTGTTTGGATTATAATTGTTTTGGCAAACCTCATGAATTCAAATCCAACTATGGCCGTTACCTTTATTTGAATCGCGATGAAATTGCCCCTGATTACGAACCATTTGAAGATCATAAATTTACTGTAACGCTTCTTTCTGCACTTCCGGGCACAGGTAAAGACACTTATCTTAAAAAATTAATACACCAGCCAGTTCTTTCATTAGATGAAATTCGCAGAAAGCATGGCATCTCTCCTACTGACAAAAAGAAAAATGGGCAAGTCATTCAGCTAGCAAAAGAACAGGCAAAGGCTTGGATGCGTGCTCGACAATCCTTTGTTTTTAATGCGACTAACATTACTCGAGATATGCGAAGTAAATGGATTGGTTTATTTACTGAATATAAAGCGCGAGTAAAGATTGTATATTTAGAAGTGCCTCATACTATTTTAATGAGACAAAATAAGAATAGGATGCATGTGGTTCCAGAGAAAGTAATTGATAAGATGATAAGTCGATTGGAAATTCCATCCCATCAGGAGGCACATGATTTAGAGTTCTTGATAAATAAGGTGCCCCCTAAAAGGGATAAAAAAAAAGAATTTAATTAATCGCTGAACCCTTTTAACTTACTCTTTTGACGGGCCATTACTAAACCTTTCTTGGTCTTTATTGTTTACTATTTTTAATCAACTAATAAAAAGATATCATGTTTGGATTTTTTAAAAAGAAGAGTAAGTTAGATAAGATGAAGGAAGAATATAAGACGATGCTAGAAGAATCATATCGACTTTCCACTAGCGATCGAAAAGCTAGTGATTTAAAGGCTTTAGAAGCTGAAGAATTCTATAAAGAGATTGAGAAATTAGAGGCTGCTGAGAAAAAGTAGCTGCTTTAAGATGGAAGTCCCAAGAGCCTTCATATCTGCCATTTTCATTAACTATTCAGCTTTCTATGGTGATTTTTTTGTTGGCTTTCAATAAAGAAATTCCGTGTTCGTCTTTGTGGCAGTTGTAATGTTTGAGCTAAGGAAGTGAAGATTGGGATTACAAGTTCCAGAGGGATTGTAATGATCGATCGACAAGACTCAGCACAGGCTTAACCGCTTTCCTAAAGTCAAGCTAGATGGCTCTTTCTATCGTAGGAAAGGTGTAAACCCGCAAAACGCTGTGCTGAGCGAACCTGTCTTCTCGGCGCAGTCAGGTAGAGTCGAAGTATGTAAAAGTGGCCGAATGCCAAAATCAATTCTCGGTCGGCCTGTTCGGTCTTGCTTCTATCCTCAATCCCCTACTCCATTTCTCGATTTTCCAAACTTTGGTCAATTTCAAGCATAAGACCTTATTAGCTTTCTATCCTAAAGCTCCTTTCTTTATATTTGTGTAAAATACTTACACTACCATGGGAAGGATTCCTTTTATTTTTTTGCTACTATTGATTTCAGGACTATCATTTGCTCAACCAGAGCCTTGTGGGTCCAGCCCTAATATGGAATCTACCTGTTTAGATGCCTGTGTCATTTGCGACATTGATGGCTTTACAGGCACCAACAATCTAACTGCTCAAGGGCAAACCTTTCCAGGTTTTTGCACCACGATGTTCCACAACATGTCTTATATCGCATTTATTGCCGGTACAACGGACTTGAGCATTTCTGTTACAGTAGACAACTGTACCACGAACTGGGGAGTGGAAATTGGCTTCTTCCAAAGCGATGATTGTGTCAACTTTAACCCAGTAACTTTCTGCAACACTGATGTCGCTCCCAACACTACCGTGACGTTTAGTAACGATATCCCTCTAGTGATTGGTCAACATTACTACCTTATCATGGATGGCTCTAATGCCGATATTTGCGATTGGACTTTCAATGTCATATCGGGTAGTACTCAGGTAAGTGATCTGACTACATCCGGAGTCATAAGCGGTGAGCCACAAACTTGTCCTGACTTTCCTACCACCTACACTACTACAGGTGATGATGGAGCCGCACTTTTCTTCTGGACAATAGATGGTATTCAACAAAGCGAGCAGAGTCAAACTACCGACTTGGTGTTTCCAGCAGATGGTACTTATGAAGTTTGTGTGACAGCAGCAAATGCCTGCGACCAAGCAGCGCCTAGCTGTACGATTGTAAACGTGATAACGCCTGGTACGCTTAACTTAACGGAAGTCATCTGTGATAACGATTGCTACGATGTTGCTGGGCAAACCATTTGCCAAACGGGCATCTATGATTTTGTAATCACACTAGAGAATGGCTGCGACAGTTTGATCTTTTTAGACTTGACGGTTTTGCCACAAGCACAGGAATTCATTGACATCAACCTTTGTCAAGGTGAAGCTTTCTTGATTGGGAATACACCATATACCACTACAGGTATTTTCATGGATACCATACAAACTTCACTGGAATGCGATAGTATCGTGAACCTGGATTTGTTTATCATCGAATGTAATATTGTTGGTTCAACTGATTTTGTAGAACCTATATGTAACGGAGAGGCGAATGGTTTCTTAATTTTCTCTGTTGAGAACGGCACACCTCCTTTCTCTTATGATTGGAGCAACATCTTGGAACCCAGCATTGGTGGTGTTGGCACTACAAGTTTATTTGACAACAATATGGTCGCAAACGTTCCTGCTGGTACTTATGAAATTAATATCAATGATGATTTTGGAAATCAAACTGTTTTATTTCAGGACGTATCAGAGCCGAGTTTACTTGGCGTAAATCCATCTGCAGTTGACATTAATGGTTTTAACTTAAGTTGTAATGGCGGTTCTGACGGTACCGCTATGGCTCAGGGTTTTGGCGGTGTAGCTCCTTATACCTATGCATGGAGCGATGCAACTATCGGGAATGAAGCTACTAGTCTTTCGGCTGGTCTTTACACGATCAGTATTAGCGATTCATATGGCTGCGTTCAGAGCAATCAAATTACTTTGGAGGAACCCGATCCGATTGGATTCAATGTCTTTTTTACAGATCCAAATTGTGATGGATTTGAAACTGGTCGAATTGAATTAGATTCTATTGTTGGTGGTACACCTCCTTATACTTATGCCATTACTGGAGACACCTTTAGTATGTTTCCTATTTATAGAGGTTTGGGGCCTGGCTTGTATGAATTTACTGTTCGTGACAATAATGACTGCGAAGTTAGTATTAGTGAGCAGTTGACACCGCCTGATATTCCAGTATTGTTTTTAGGTGATGATTTAGATGTAAATCTAGGTTGTCCAATTGAGATTCAAACTATTACGAATAATACCAACCTAATTGATATTCAGTGGAGCAACGGAAGTACAATGGACTGTGATACTTGTCTAAGGCCCTTCGCTTCGCCAGTGGATCGGACACAATACGTTTTGTCGGTTACCTCAGCAGACAC
This sequence comes from uncultured Saprospiraceae bacterium, assembly GCA_937921775.1. Taxonomy (GTDB): domain Bacteria; phylum Bacteroidota; class Bacteroidia; order Chitinophagales; family Saprospiraceae; genus CALGLS01. Next base: position 26,986 of record CAKZUK010000135.1, on the reverse strand, counting down.
TTGCTCTACGATGGATACGATTGTTGTAAATGTGATTAAGATTCGTGATTTATTTGTTCCCAATGCTTTTTCACCGAATGGTGATGGTGTGAATGATGTATTTTTCATCAATGCCTACAAGTCTATTGATTATATAAAGTCTTGGAAGATTTTGGGACGTTGGGGTGAGGTCGTTTATGGAAATGAGAACTTTGCACCTAACGATCCGACGAATGGCTGGGATGGGCGACTTAAAGATAAATTGCTGGATCCTGGGGTTTATATCTGGGTGGCAGAGGTGGTTTACTTGGATGGATATGAAGAACTGGTTTCTGGAGATGTTACCCTTCTACGCTAAGCTTGCTTTGGTTGGTCTCTTGGCCTTGTACTTTGACCATAAGCTGTCCGATGTTCTTGCTTTGCAACTACTTTGAGTTCACTTTGATGCGGTCTAGCTTGCACAAACATATATGAATCTGAAATTAAGCCCTGTTAGTAGAAGAAATGGGGTTTCTGAATTTAGGTTTGGTACATTAGAGTACATCAAATCATAAATGCTATGAGCTTTGGACAAGGTAAAAACCCCGGTCATTCTGGAACTCAATTTAAACATCGAAAGGCTTATTATAAGACCGTAAAATCGATGATGGTTGGTAAGAAAATGAAGTTTGCAAATAATAACAAGCTTCCTCAATATTCCTTTCAGGAGCTTCAAAAGGGACGTGCACAGCATAAGCAAGCAAATTTTATTAAGATGCTTAAAATTTGTATTCCTTTGGCTATTCTTTTATTCTATTTCATGTATTGTTTTTCTTGAGATGGCTTGAATGCTATTTTCAATGATAGAGATATGTCTATTTCGAAAAACAAAATACCAAGATCATGGGATACATTGGATTTAAAACAGTTGGACATTCAGGATTTGAGCACAAGACTAAGAAGGCTTATTATACGAAAGTGAAGTCGATGATGCTTGCCAAGAAAACGAAGGATGTTGTAAATAAAGATATTCGACAATATTCTTTTCAAGAGCTTCAAAAAGGACGTACACAACACAAGCAGACAAATTTTAGAAAAATGCTTAAAATTTGTATTCCTTGGGCTATTTTACTAATCGTTTTTATCTGTTATATTCACAGCAACTTCTCGGGCTGAGCGACAAACATTAGTCCTCATTTGCAATATTAACGAACTTCTAATAATATGCACACTTGGTAGATAAAATCTGAACTTTAGCTATAATTTTGATAGTTTACAACACAACAAAATTCAAAATTATGGGATTCAGTGGCATCAACATTCCGGGACACAGAGGCACACAATTCAGACATCGTAAGGTCTTTCAAAACAAGCGAAAACCTATTATCAAAAGCGAAAAATCGAAGGCCTTGGGAAAGGATATTTACCCAGAGTATTCTTACAGCGATTTACAAAAAGCTCGTGCTGAACATAAAAAAGTACATCTTAAAATGTTCCTTTGGATTTGCATTCCTTCTGTCCTTTTGTTTGTGGTCTATATGAATTATTTAGACAAATATTAAGTTGTTTGACGGAATTAATTAGCATTTTATTTTTTGTATTTTCTAAAAAATAAGAAAATACCAATTAATTATGTCCCGTCACTTACCTTCCTCAAAAGTTAGCGAGCCCTGTTCCTATCCAGTCCCCTAGCCTAGCAGCAGATCAAAATAATTATGCTATTTTCATAGAAGCTGGATATCTTGCCTTGAAGGAAAATCGGTTGAATGATGCGCATACCGATTTCATGAAAGCTGTGCAGATGAATCAGTATGGCAAATATGCGAACTTGGGTTTGACAAAAACTTTGTCAGAGACTTGCAGGCAGCGGGGTCGATTTTGCGAAGAAGCAGCTACTAAAGTGCTTGGACTAAATTAAGTTATAGTTTAATCACAGAGTCTTTTAGTCCTACTTTTCCCAAATTTTAGGCTACAGCCAAAAGGATGAAGCCCAAAATTTAGTCAATTAGAACTAAAATCTTTCACTGATTAATGTTAACCCAATTTTGTCCAAGCACTTATTATGACTTTACGGAGAGCTTGGTGGATGTGACGGAGACGGATTTGAAGAAACTGGGACTTGGTGCTTTTTTTTAGTTTTACAATGCGCTTATCCCCTTGTCGATTTAGCTAGATAGGATGAATCGGGGATTAGGAACAAATAAACATTGTCAAACAAAAAAACGTATTATCTTAACAGCCATAAAGATCAAAATAAGATACGATGGCATACAAGAAACTAAAACTCTGGTTTGATAAAAAACTCGCACAAGAATTAGCAGACAAGATTGTCCTTGTGAAACCTGATTTTTCATCTAATGCTTTTATCAATGACATTAGCAAACAATTGAAACCGCTGGAGTTAAAAGATCGGGTGACTGTTTTTGCAGATCAGCTAAACCAGTATTTAGGCTTGACCTATAAAAAAAATGTAGCGATCCTCCTCAAAATACTTGGTCCAGAAAACGAAGAAGAAACAGGTATGTTTTTCAACTATTATTGGATCATGCCGATTGCAAGATATGTGGAAAAATATGGGCTTGGAGACTTCAAAACTTCGATGCGCATCATTGCTGAAATCACCAAACGCAATACCAGTGAATACGCTATCCGTCCTTTTATAGAACAAGATCAGGAAAAGACAATGGAGCAGCTACTCGAATGGTCAACAAGTAAGAACAAACACCTCAGACGCCTGGCATCTGAAGGCCCTCGCCCTCGCCTTCCTTGGGCAACTAAGCTCCAATGCTTTATTGATAATCCAAGCCTCATTCTTCCTATTCTCAACAATTTGAAAGATGATGAGTCCAAATACGTGCAAAAATCTGTTGCCAATTGCATCAACGATATACTAAAGGACAATCCCGAAATCGTCAAAAAACTCATCGAAAAATGGAATAAACGAGCTAGTCCACAGCGGAAATGGATCATCAAACACGCTTTGAGGAACCTACGAAAGCAGCAGGACCCGTGGGCTTTAGGCATTGTGTCGGGTGAATGATAAACTAACGACAGTTAAAGTTCCCCCTCCACACCAACCTTCTTACTAGATTTGACGTAACTTTAAATGAATGCTTGAAGTTGTTTAAACAATTTCTTTACTTAAGTAATTGATCAAAGCGGGAATATGTTAACTAAAACCTCAAAACTATACCTCCGATTCTTATTTGCCCTTTGCATTTGCATTTTTCACGGCAGCAATGCGCAGGCTCTCACCATTTGGCTCCAAAGCCAGATAGACAACTTCGCTATTGATCATCCTAATGTTACAACACTCAACGAGTCTATTTGGATCAAGGAAGCGAATCCTGGGACTATCACCAATCTCAATGGTCTTATCCAACTCAAACGCATCAAGGGCTATTTGCGAATTTCTGAGAACAAAACCTTGCTTAATTTAAGTGGCTTAGACAGTCTTAGTCAAGTTGACGAAGAGTTATCCATTTTAGACAATGAGCAATTAATTTCAATAGAGGCCCTGTCTCAAGTAAATTATGTCAAACGATTAAATATCTATTTAAACAGAGCCTTAAAAAACCTTAAGGGACTAGAAAGGATTCAGATAATCGAAAGCAGTGTAACGATTGTCGACAATGATAAACTTGAAAGTTTGCAAGGCCTAAATAATCTTCGATATATCGAACTTTACTTGTCGATCAACGATAATCTAATCCTAAGAAACATGGAAGGCTTGAACCAATTAAAAGTGGTTGGTGATGAATTTAACATTTGGAATAATAAAGCCTTGGAAAGCTTAAATGGCCTGGATCAATTACAAACGATTAGCAATGAATTGACCATTCAAGCCAATCCGAGACTAACTAGCTTAAAAGCTTTATCCAATCTAATCAACTTGGGTGGAAACCTCATTATTGATTTAAACATCAGTCTCGAAAGCTTGTCGGGATTGGAAAATTTAAAATCTACACTACTCACAGGCATTCAAATTGCAAACTGTAATCGATTATCGAACTGTGCTTTTAATGGTATTTGTGATTACTTAAACGGTGAAGCCACTCCAGTGATTAACTTATACAACAATGAATGTGGTTGTGATAACATTTTTGAATTGGAAAATGCCTGTGAGAGATTTCGAAACGAAGCCGTCAATACCGATTGCAAGTTACTCATCTACCCCAACCCTGTCAACAATTCCATTCTCATCAAGAAAAAAAGCGTTCATCAAATTATAAAGCGGATTGAAATTATTGACAATATTGGAAAGGTTCTTTTGAGATCTGACAGAAATGAAAATTTCTTAAATGTCAACAAACTACCAAGAGGCACTTACAATATTAGAATTATGATTGATGATGAGGTAGAGACGCTACGTTTTTTAAAAAAGTGAGTCCAAGTACTTAGCTTGTTGGTATTCTTCAGACTTGATTTAAAAGATTATCTTAAGCATCCTAAAACAAGTCTTAGTTAACAAAACGATCCACCTTAGCATGAAATCCAAAACATTAGCCACATTTTTGCTTTGCATTCTATTCTTGTTTGTTGGCAGCTCTTTCCTCTTCGGACAAGATTGTATTGACGATGATAAATTCTATTTTTCTCAAAACCATATCAACAACTTCCCCTCCAGCTATCCTGGTTGCTCTATAATAAATGGTAATCTTCTCATTAGCGAGGCCAACCTTGGGAACATTACAAATCTAGATAGCTTGAATCAGATCACCACCATCAAAGGAGATCTCATCATTAATGACAATAGAAAACTGAACTCATTAGCTGGCTTAGAAAATCTTGAAACAGTGGAGGGCACACTAGTTATCGGAATAAGCGATTCATTAAAAACAGTTACTCTAAGTAGCTTAAAATCTGTGGGAAACTTGATTATTGGTTATAACAAAACACTTAAAAATCTAAATGGTCTTCAAAGTCTAAAGCATGTTTTAGGAGATTTGGAAATATGACTTCCAATGGCAATGTGAAGTTGGCTTGTTTCCAAACCCCACTACTGGTTTTTTGACCATGCGTGTGTATAGTCATCAGGACACTGGTCCGGTTGATTACGAAATTAGAGATATGCTTGGTCAGTTGGTGCGAACAGGACGACACGAGGGCGAGCAATTGGATGTTTCTTTCTTGGCGGCGGGTGCTTATTATATTTCGATAAAGACGGATAAGCAACAGGTGGATCGGCGCTTTGTAAAAAACTAGCATGACCTAATAATAAAGCTAAAGTATGAAAATTAAAAACAAAGGATCTATTCTATTGGCCTCACTCCTAGTCCTAGCTTGCCATACTTTATTGTTGGCGCAATCTTGTCTGGAGTCTTACAATACTATTGTTCTTCAATCTCAAGTTGATGAATTCCCATCTCTTTATCCGGGCTGTACTACGATAGAAGGAACGCTACAAATAGGTAGTGATTTTGGAAGTAGCCTTACGAATTTGGATAGTCTCAAACAAATTACTACCATCAAAGGAAATCTTTTGATTAATTCTAATTATGATTTACAGGACTTACAGGGTCTCGAACAACTTGAAACTATAGAAGGTACACTGAGCATTACTCATATGGTGAGCTTAACTAGTCTAAAGGCACTCAAACAACTCAAAAACGTAGGTAATATATATCTGGAAGGTAATTATGGTCTAAAAAATTTAGAGGGCCTTGAGGGATTGAAAAAAATTAATGGTGACCTGTACCTTTATTTCAATGAAACACTTAAAAACATCAAGCATCTTGAAAATCTTGAAGCCATTAATGGTACATTTACCTTGCTTTCCAATCATAACCTTGAAAATTTGAATGGCTTAAATAAATTAAAATCCGTTAAAAATATTTTCATCAGAAATAACAGTGCATTAAATAATCTAAACGGATTGGAAGCTTTACAAAATGTAACTTTAGATTTTAGCATAGAAAACAACTACAGTTTGCCAAACTTAATTGGGCTTAGTTCCTTAGATTTCATTGGTGGTAGGTTATTGATCAACAACAATCAAACGCTTAAAAGTTTGGATGGTATTCATCCCACTTCATTTACTGGTTTGGAAGAATTTGCTATTACAAACAACCCTTTACTAGAAAGTCTTGAAGGAATCAGCGGTCTGGAACTCGGAAACGTTCAAACCGTACAAGTTAGTCTAAACCCTAAACTTAATCTCTGCGCAGTGAATAGTATTTGTACGTATTTATCCCTTTGCAAAAACCTTATTGTTTATGATAACTCACCTGAATGCAATGAGATAGATTTAATAGAAATAGATTGTAAAAATTCCGTTAGTTACGATTTCCAATGGCGTTGCAAAATTGATTTATTCCCAAACCCTACTAGTGGATTTTTGACCATACTCGTTTACAGCCATCAGGATATTGATATTGGGCCAATTGATTATGAGATAAAAGATATGCTTGGTCAGTTGGTACGAAGTGGGCGACATGAAGGTGAGCACTTAGATGTTTCTTTCTTAGCGGCGGGTACTTATTATATTTCGATACGGACAGATAAACAACAGGTGGATCGACGTTTTGTAAAAAACTAAAGTAAGTGCGTTTAAGTAATCGTTTAATTATCAACATGAAAATAAAAAACATTCTAGCATTTTTATCAAGCCTACTATTAGTAATCGTTTGTAATCCCTTATTGCGGGCACAATCCTGTCCGGAGAATGTTCTTTATTTTAATCTTCAATCTCAGATTGATCAGTTTCCCTCACTTTATCCGGATTGTACCTCTTGTGAAAATTCTATCTATATTGATAATGGTTTTGGTGGAGACATTACTAACTTGGATAGTCTAATGCAAATCACTGCTATCGGAGGTGACTTGCATTTATTTTACTTACAGAATCTCTCAAGCCTTCGTGGATTGGATCAACTTGAAACGGTTGGTGGATCACTCAACATACAATTAATAGATAAGCTCACTAACTTTTCCCATCTAGAACAATTAAAAAATGTAAGCCACCTCGGTATCTCTGAAAACAACAATCTTGTAAACTTAGATGGCCTTCAAGGTTTAAAAAAAATATCTGGAACCTTAAACATACATCGAAACGATCAGCTTAATAGTTTCATTGGACTCAACAATCTTGAAGAAATTGGAGGCAAATTTACTGTTTCACAAAACGATCTACTTAAAGACTTTAATGGGCTTAACAGTTTACACACAATTAAAGATCTTAGCATAACAAAGAACCCTCAACTGCATAAACTCAGCGGATTGAATGCATTGCAAAATGTTATCTCAGATTTCGAAATACTTGACAACAATAGGTTGGAAAGTCTAATTGGCCTAGAATCTTTAATGTTCATTGGTGGAATTTTCTCGATAACTGAAAATCGAAATATGAGAAAGTTAGATGGAATCAATCCTGTATCCTTTACCGGGCTTGAAGAACTTTCTATTTCATACAATCCCTCCTTAGAAAGTCTGGATGGCTTAAGTGATCTGGGTTTGGGAAATATTCAAGTCGTTCGAATTACGCATAATCCTGAACTTGACATTTGTGCGGTCAATAGTATTTGCGATTATTTGTCGCTTTGTAAAAACATTATAATTTACGGAAATGCTCGCGAATGTGATGACGTTGACTTATTGGAATGGCAATGTAATTATCTCGCTGACTATGATTTTCAATGGAACTGCCGGATCAAGATACAGCCCAATCCGAGTAATGATTATTTGAACATAAATGTTTATAGTCAGCATGAAGTTGGTTTCATTGAATATAAGATAATGGATATGAGAGGTCGTTTAATCATGGAAGGACAGCAGTCAGATAAACGATTGGATGTGTCTGCCTTAGCTGCAGGTGCATATTTTTTGACCATTCAAACGGACTTGCAAACGGCAGTTCAGCGCTTTGTAAAAAATTAAACTTATGGCTTTAGTGCGAAGTATTTATTTGTTTATGGGTTTTCTATTTTGCATCAGCAATTTAGTTGGCCAAACTTGTCCAAATAGTGAAATTACAATTTCTACGCAAGCAGATATTGATAATTTTGCAACTACCTGGCCCGGCTGTACTGAGTTCGATGTGAACATGGTGATCTTCCATAACTCTGACCTTACTGATACGGTTCGCAATCTGAATGGCTTAGCTCAAATAAAAAGTATCAGTGGTCAACTCATTATTTCAGGTTGCAAATTGCTGCATGACTTAGCAGGGCTTGATTCACTTCAAAGTGTAGGTCGTAGTTTTTCCATTCAGAATCTTGACCAACTAACTAGTCTCCATAATTTAGGCGCACTTCAATCTGTTGGTAGCTCATTTTCCATTAGCAACAATGATCAACTTACTGCGATTGGACAAATTGGCTCGCTCACTTCTGTAGGAAGATTAAGCGTAAATGGTAATAAAATTTTAGAAGACTTAAGCGGTTTGGAATCGATCATATCTGTCGATGAAATTAATATCAATTATAATTTTGCCTTGAAAAATATTGATGCATTGTCCTCTATTACAAGTGTTTCGGATTTAACGATTACCGATAATGACGCCTTGACAAACATGAACGGCCTCCTGTCAATTCAACATATAGGCAAAGATCTTGTTGTTGGAGCTAACAATATTTTGACAAATTTACATGGTCTAAAAAACATAAAGACTATCGGCGGGGATTTCTATCTTGGTTCGAGTACTACTATTGAAAATTTATCAGGACTAGACTCACTACAAAGCATTGATGGATTCTTCAGAATTTATTATATGTCAAAATTGAAAAACCTAAGCCATTTAGAAGGACTTACATCAATAGGCGACTTCTTCCATGTCAGCAGTAATAGCTCATTAAAAAACCTTGAAGGTGTATCTAATCTCAAAGAAATCGGTGGCTACATGAGCATTATCTCTAATGATTCTTTAATCAATCTACAAGGTCTTACTGCACTCCAAGAAATAAAAAATAGATGTAATATAAGAGCAAACATGAGTTTGGTTAACCTAGAAGGTCTGGAGAATTTAATAAACATTGGTGAAAATTTAGTTATCCAAGAAAACCATAAGCTACAGAATTTAAATGGTTTAAGTAGTCTTGAATTTATCCGTGATGAACTCTTGATTTTTGGCAATAATGAGCTAAACGATCTTTCAGGATTTGGCACTAGGCCCATTCTCGGTATAGAAAGTATGACTATTGCAGAAAATAATAATTTGAAAGATTTGAAGGGACTTGAAAATTTTGAATTGAGAAGAATACCTGTCGTTACCATTAAAAACAATGAAAGCCTCACTGACTGTGTCGTTCAAAGCGCTTGTGATTATATGGCTAGCTGCCAAATCTTACAACTACGCGGCAATGCCAGTGAAGAATGTAACACCAGTTTTGAAATAGAACACATTTGTCGGACAGAACCAGCATTTACTTTTGACTTAGACTGTCCTATTAAAGTTTTCCCCAACCCGGTCAGTGATCGAATCAACATACAGATCACTGGTGTCTGGAGTCGACGTTTTAATTTTAAAAGTTATGATATTCTTGACATGCGTGGACGACATCTAATGAGCGGTGGCGGCACTGATGACTTTATTGATGTATCCAAATTGATGGCGGGTGTCTACTGCTTGCACTTACAATTTGAGGATCAAGTGGAGGTTTTTCGTTTTGTAAAAAACTAGATTGATGAACTGTACAGGAAGTAAATTTCTATTCTTTATTGGTTTTCTATTTTGCGTTGGCAACTTAGTTGGACAAACTTGCCCTGATCAAAATATTTATTTTAGTACTCAAACTCAGCTCGATAGTTTTTACTATCAATACCCAAATTGCATTGAATTCGACCATGAATTATCTATCTACACACCAGCAAATGCAAGCAACCTAATCCACAACCTAAATGCGCTAAGTAGAATCAAAGTCATCCATCTTGCTATTTGTTAAAAACAAAAGGATTGACAGGAATATTAAAATCAGTTTATATCTTACCGATCAAGGCACAAGAACAGCCGAAGATATTTCGATTTACAAAAATTTAACATGCTATTAATCAGACTTGTTTGGATACTTCTTCTTGTATTTGGTATTGACTTTGGTCATGATTTGCTCGCGCAAACTTGCCCTGACTCCAACATCATGCTTACTACACAAGAAGATATCGACAACTTCCCTTCCGACTGGCCGGGCTGTACGGAATTTGATGTGGATATTTTTATTGAGTCAGTCTCCTCTCCAAATCAAATTACAAATATAGATGCCCTCATTCAAATAAGGAAAATCAATGGCTCGTTGAGCCTTTTTGAAAATTCTTTCTTGAATAATTTAAAAGGACTTGATTCACTTCAATTTGTAGCTGATGATTTTATCCTAACTAGAAATGGGACTTTAGATCATGTCAATAACTTAAGCGCTCTACATTCTGTTGGAGATATTTTTCAAGTATTGGAAAACAACTCACTGAATAACTTACAAGGCTTGGAATCATTGACTTCTGTTCGTGATTTACTTATCCATAGAAACTATCAACTGAATAATCTTTTAGGTTTAGAAGCACTCACGACGGTTGATTCTTTAGATATTTGGTTAAACCAAAACATGGGCAATCTAGATGGTCTGTCTTCCCTCACAGATGTTGGAAGCATATTGATTCGAAACAATTCAAATCTTCAACATATAGATGCGCTACAGTACATTCAAAATGTAAATTACAGTGTTCGAATTTCCAACAATTCAACTCTAGCCAACCTAAATGGACTCAATCAATTGCAAACTATAGGAGGCGACCTAAGTATTTCGGAAAATGCATCTTTAGTAGACCTATACGGCTTGGAATCATTGCAACAAATTAATCGAAATTTCCTCCTCTATGATTGCGATCAAGTCGACAATGTAAATCAACTTAGTTCCCTGACAAAGGTTATTGGAGACTTCACTATTCAGAATAATGAAAACATAAAGCAGGTTCAAGGACTAAGTTCGTTGACAAGTACAGGAACCTTTAAAATTTCAAGCAATAATTCACTCGCTAGTCTTTACGGCCTTGAAGCACTGGAAATAATAGATGGAAATCTAAGAATCATGTTTTCACCAAGCCTAGTCAGTTTACAGGGACTCAACAATTTAAAAACGATTAATGGAGGTCTAGCTTTAAACTATAATCCAAGTCTAAAAAACATGGAAGGACTAGATGCATTGGAAACCATAAAAAGTTTTATGACCATTGAATCAAACTCCGGTCTCATCGACTTTACAGGTTTTGAAAATCTAAGTGAAGTTAGATTACGGATTCATATTTTCAACAATGATAGTCTTGAAAGTCTAAATGGATTTAACAATGTGACTTTCATGGGCGATGAAATACAAATTGAAAGAAATCATAATTTAAAATCATTGGAAGGACTGAGCCATGCGCCTATTCTTGGTTTGGACATCATTACTATTACGCACAACAATGCCTTGGAAAGCTTAGAAGGTATGGCACAAATGGAACTGAGAACTATCCCTCTCATTGTCATAAAAAACAACACTGCCCTATCTAGCTGCGCAGTTCAAAGCAGTTGCAATTACTTGGCAGATTGTAGAAGACTAATTCTTGAAAACAATGCTAGCGATGAGTGCGAGGACAATGATGCTATCGAATCCGTTTGCAGATCAGCAGCAAACCTGACATTCGATTTGAACTGTGATTTTACGATCTACCCCAACCCTACTAATGGAATTCTTAGAATATTTTCCTCCGGAAATCGTGTCAACAACAATCTTCAATTCGAAGTTTTTGATATGCGTGGTCGCTTATTGATGGAGTCTACGGGGGAAGCTGAAACCTTAGATGTATCCAATTTGATGGCAGGTATTTACTTCTTACGGTTGCGACTGGACGAGCAAGTGGACTTGTTTCGGTTTATAAAAAATTAAGTTATTGTTCTGCGTCTTTTTTTTTCAAACAATACCAACAAAAAAATCCTGTCTGACCTCCCGACAAGCTGTCAAAAAAACTATTTAACCATAATCAGCTAATAGTTACAAAATTAGAGGAAAGGGCGAAGACAAAGGACGGAAACTAGGCACTAAAATCTTATTCCAATTTACCCAATGCAATACTTGCCTAATCTCCGGTCCCCCAAAAACATTACATCTGATGTTAATATTTAAAAATAAATACAAAAGACAGAAGGACAGACGTTTAATAAGCTTTGACAGTTTGCAAACGTCAATCTAAGACCAATACCCTACTTTAGCTATGAAAATCAAAACAATACATTTAAGCCTACTATTTGCTAGCCTTATTGGCATTGGCAACTTAAATGGGCAAGATTGCCCTGAATTCAATGTCAACTTACTTTCCCAACAGCAAATTGACGACTTCGCCACTTACTATCCTGGATGTACCGAATTCAATGTTGATATTATTATCCAATCTCCGAATTCCAATCAAATTCAAAACTTGGAAGGATTGCTTCAAATAGAACAAATCAATGGAAATCTAACCATAATTGACAACAATGAACTCATAAACTTAAGCGGACTAGATTCTCTAAAATCGGTTCAGCAATTCAATCTAATTTCTAATACTGAATTACTGAATATTTCCTCGCTAAGAAACCTTAGAGATTGTGAAGTATTATATATTGACCAAAACGTAAACTTACAAAACCTTGATGGTCTACAATCTCTTCAACATATAGGAAATGACCTTTTTATTTTCTTAAACAATGGTTTGAATAGTCTCTATGGACTGAATGAATTAAAAAGTATTGGTAGAGATGTATCAATTCAAGGAAACTATTCCCTAACCGATCTCGATGATATCAACGCTTTGCAAAGTATTGGCCAGTCTTTAATTTTGAGCACCAATCTCAATTTGTCTAACCTAGAAGGATTGAGCTCGCTAAGCTATGTCGGAAATAATATTTCCCTGATCAATCTTGATCTTTTAAAAGATTTCACCGGATTGAATAATATTGAAGAAGTTAATGGCGATTTAATAATCAAGAACAATGACAATCTAAACGACTTCCAAGGACTCGAGGGCATCAAAATCATCAATGGGGATCTTGAAATCGGGAATAATTTCAAATTGCTCAACCTTAAAGGATTTGATCAACTAAGCTTTATACGAGGGTCTCTTGACATTCATTCCAATTGGAGATTGCTCGACTTTGAAGGATTCGAAAAACTGGAAAGCGTCAGAACTAACTTTATAATTAACACCAATAATAACCTCCAAAATCTAAAAGGCCTCGCTCGACTCAACTTCATAGGAAATGAGTTTTCTATTTTTAATAATGAAGATTTTGTAAGCTTTGAGGGAATTAATTTGTCTGTATCTTTCACTGGATTAGAATCATTAATTATTGAAAATAATAAAAACCTCAAAAGCTTACAAAGTCTTGAGCACTTTGAATTCCGAGGAATTGCACGAATATCAATTCAGGCAAATGAAAAGCTGGAAACATGCGCTATACAAAGTCTCTGCAATTATTTGGCTGAATGCAACGAACTAAACTTAAACGATAACAAGAGTGACGAATGTAATCGCACGGATAAACTCCGATCATCTTGCATCAATGCGCCTGACTTAACTTACCATTTAAATTGCATTAGACAGATCTACCCCAACCCCGTCAATGATTTACTTAAAATTAGCTTTAATGGCAAGCAGACAGACCTAGTAGAATATGAAGTCATTGATATGCAAAACCGTCTTTTGATGGCAGGAAAATGGGACAAAGGATATATTGATGTTTCTAAGTTGATGGCTGGTGTATATTGCTTGCGGGTAAAAGAAGAGGAGCAGACGAAGCTTTTTAGATTTGTAAAAAATTAGGACCTGAGACGGATGAAATTTGGAAGACAAAAATCTGATTGGTCAGAAGGCAGCCTTTTCCAAAATCGTATATCTTTCTTAGACGAGGCCTTCCGTTTTCCTTCTCAATTCACCTAACACAATACTTTAGCTATGAAAATAAAAACAATACATTTCACATTTCTATGTTCAATCCTCATTGGATTAACTAGTCTGACCGGGCAAGACTGCCCTGACATTGACATCACTTATTCTACTCAGCAACAAATCAATCTCTTCCCCTTCAGCTATCCAGGATGCACCGAAATAGATGTAAATATTTCACTCTCTTCCCCGTCTACAAATTCTGATGCCATTCAAAATCTGAACGGTCTAATCCAAATAAAAAAAATAAATGGGATACTCTCTATCAAACACAATGATGGCCTTCAAAGCTTAACTGGCCTAGACTCCCTGCAACATGTAGATGAGCTTTCAATTGGTCACAACAGTATTTTACAAAACATCGATCCACTGAAGCATCTCACTAGTTGTAACATATTAAAAATTCAAAACAACAGCGATTTACAACACATTAATGGTTTACAATCTCTCGAACAAATAAATGGAGATCTACAAATTTTAGACAATTACGTCCTTTCCAATATCAATGGTCTCAATCAATTAAAAAGCATCGGTAAAGATCTCTTGATCAGAGAAAACAGTTTGCTTACTGATCTAAATGGAATGAATGGATTAAAAAATATTGGCAAGTCACTTAGCATAATCAGCAATCCTAGATTAGCTAACTTTAATGGACTTGGCTCGCTAAACCACATCGGAAGTATTTTCATTAGTAACAACAATTCCATGAGAAATTTCCTTATGTCTGCTTCAGTAGAAGAAATTAGTGGTGGTGTAACCGTACAGAACAGCAATAAACTTACAAGCCTAGAAGGCCTTAACGATGTCAAAATTATTAATGGAAACTTATACCTTTCGAATAACTCTAAACTGATCAACTTAAATGGACTTAACCAATTAGAACAGGTACGCGGTACTTTCACCATCGAAAACAATTTAGAATTAACAAACCTCGAAGGACTCGAATCATTGAGTAGTGTCACAAGAAATTTTTCCATCCTATTTAATAAAAATCTTAAAAACTTTAAGGGACTTGATCAAATCAACTTTATTGGCGGCACTTTTTATGTTTATGAAAATAGAACGCTTGAAAGTTTCTATGGAATCAATTCTAGTGAATCTATTACAGGTATTGATCAATTTGAAATTAATGACAATAATGTACTTACAAGCTTAGAAGACTTAGCAGGACTTGAACTTCGAGGAATCTCGAAAATCATAATTCGCAATAATCCCCAATTAGAAACATGCGCTGTAAAAAGCCTCTGCATCTACTCGTCTGATTGCATCAATCATGAACTTATTCTTTCGAACAACCTCAGTCCTGAATGCAATAATGAGCACGACCTCCAAAAGTCTTGTACCAACTACCAAGCTAATTGTATCTCGCACATTTACCCCAATCCTGTGAGTGATGTGCTTAAGCTTAGTTTCAATTACAGCCCTGTTGGCAACATTGAATACGAGGTGATTGACATGCAAAATCGTTTTTTGATGGCAGGTAATAGTAATAATGATCATCTTAATGTATCCCAATTAATGGCGGGAATTTATTGCTTGCGCGTAAAGACGGAAAAGCAGACGAAACTTTTTAGATTTGTAAAAAACTAGCTCATTCATCAGGATTGTTTCGCGCCCATTTGACAATACATTTACGACTAGGCTAAACGCTATCGGCAGACTAAACAAATTAGATCTTCCGTCAAATAACTTAGGCACAATACTTTAACTATGAAAATAAGCCCCCTATATTTCACCTGCCTATGCGCTATATTCATTGCGATAGCTAGCCTCAAGGGGCAAGACTGTCCCGAGTCTACCTTCAACCTTATTTCTCAACAACAAATTGATGACTTTGCCATCAACTATCCAGGATGTAGCGAAATCGATGCGAACATCGTGATTCGATCTCCAAATACAGATTTGTATGCCATTCAAAATTTAGAAGGGTTAATCCAAATAAAAAAAATTAATGGTAATTTAAGAATAGACGATAACAGGTCACTCATAAATTTATCCGGACTAGATTCTTTAAACTCAGTTAATCAAATATTCATAAATTCGAATCCTGATTTAATTAATATCTCTTCATTCACAGGGATTAAGGAATGCGATAATATAGAGATCAAACAGAACAATAGTTTACTAAACCTAGACGGACTAATTCAACTAAAAGAGATAAATGGGAATTTAATAATAGAAAACAACAAAAATCTTAATAATTTATCGGGACTAGATTCTCTTCAAGAAGTAAAGGACCTTTCTATCATTTCCAATCGCCGATTATCAAATATTGATGCCTTAAAGCAGCTCACCACTTGTAAAATATTAAGCATCCAAGAAAACATAGATTTACAAAACATTGATGGTTTACAAAACCTCCAGCATATAACTAGCCATCTCCATATTTTAGAAAATTATTACCTGACTAATATTAATGGACTCAATGAATTGAAAAGTATTGGTAAAGATTTTTTATTAAGAGGAAATCACTTACTCGCAGACTTAAATGGCATGAATGCATTGGAAAGTATTGGTGAATCTTTAATGGTTTCTAACAATCCAGTTTTGTCTAACATTAATGGACTCAGTTCGCTAAACCATATTGGAAAAGATATTTCCATTTTTGCAAATTCTGAGTTAACGAATTGTTTGGAGTCTATATCAGTCGAAGAGATCAATGGCAGTATAAATATTAGTAGCAATAATAAATTAGAAAATATACAAGGATTCAAGCAGATAAAAGGCATCACCGGAAATCTTGACATTTCGTATAATCTAAAATTAACAAACTTAAAAGGGCTTGAACAATTAGAATTCATTAATGGTACTTTCAAAATCGAAAGAAACCCAAGTTTAATCAGTTTAGAAGGACTTGAATCGCTGCAAACCATCAGAAAAGATTTCCGGGTCATCCATAATGAAAATCTTAAAAATTTTAAAGGATTTGAAAAGATCAACTTCATTGGTAGAACCTTTTATGTCTTCGAAAATGACAATCTTGAAAGCTTCGAAGGAATCAACATTTCTGAGCCCTTACAGGGCTTGGACTTTTTTGAGATTAAAGACAATGACAAGCTTATAAGTTTAGAAAGCCTGTCCGAATTTGAACTCCGAGGAATTCCAAAAATAAACATCGAAAGGAATCTTCAATTAGAAACATGCGCGGTATCAAGTCTCTGCAACTACCTTTCTCAATGTATAGGAGGTGATCTAAGCCTTCGATTTAATAATAGTGATGAATGCAATAAAATTAATAAACTCCAAAAGTCTTGTAAAAATAATTCTGACACAAGCTATAAACCTAATTGCATCTCCCACATCTACCCCAACCCTGTCAACAACATTCTTAACATTAGTTTTAACTACTTCCCAGATGACAACATTGAATACGAGGTGATTGATATGCAAAATCGCTTATTGATGGCAGGTAAAAACAACAAGAATTTTATTGATGTATCCCAACTCATGGCGGGCATCTATGCTTTACGTATTAAAATGGAGAAACAAACAATAATTCTCCGATTCATAAAAAACTAGTCTCTAAAAAACTAATCGTGAAATTAAAGTCATTTTACATCTCGTTCATAATCTCAAGCCTCATTATGCTAGGCAATTTGACAGGGCAAGATTGCCCTCAATCCACCGTCAATCTATATTCCCAACAACAAGTTAACGACTTTATCAACGCTTACCCAAACTGTACAGAACTAAATGTTGACATCAATCTCATTTCTCAATCTACTATTCAGATTCAAAACTTGGATGGCTTGATGAATATAACAAGGATCAATGGCGATTTTTTGATCTATTTCAATTTTGAATTACAAAACTTAAATGGGCTTAAAAACTTAGAGTCCGTAAGCGGCCATCTTATTATCGAATCCAATTGGAACTTAACTGAGCTCAAAGGACTTGAATCATTAATCAGTGTCGGAGATAAACTTATCATTCATGACAATAGCAGATTAAAAAATCTTAAAGGTCTTGAAAACATCAACTTCATTGGTAGTGAACTCAAAATTGAAAATAATGAAATCCTTGAAAGCTTTGAAGGAATCAATATGTCTGAACCTATATTGGGATTAGAAACATTGTACATTTCATACAACAATCAATTGACAAGCTTACAAAGCCTAGAGAACTTCGAACTCCGTAGGCTTTCAAAAATAGTCATCTACAACAATGATCGCTTAGAAACTTGTGCGATGCAAAGCTTATGCAATTATGTCGCCCAATGTAAGGCCATCACTTTAATCAACAACAACAGTGATGAATGCGACGATAAAGTTAAACTCCGCTCATCCTGCTCCAAAGATTCCGATATAAACTACCAGATAAATTGCATTACTAACATCTACCCCAATCCCGTCAATGATGAGATTAATATTCATTTCAATGGGAATGAAACAGATGAGGCAGAATATTTAGTGATGGACATGCAAAACCGCCTCTTGATGGAAGTTACAAAAGGCAAAGGCAATATTGATGTGTCAAAATTGCACCCAGGAATCTACACCTTGCGCATAAAAACGGAAGGCCAAACAAAGATTTTCCGCTTTATAAAAAATTAACCTAAATTAATATTTTGATCTAATCTGATGAAAAACAACTAATAGGCGAATATTTACAGCAATTCCATAGATTTTGACTTTTAGTAAACAGAATGCTTTCATAAAAATGACAATTCTTTTATCAGGATTTTATATATTACAGATAATTATAGGTGGAAACGACTAAAACTTCCACTTTATAAAGAGGATTTATTTAAAAACAAGTCCGGACTTAAAGCTATAAAAAACAAAACTGAAACTATGAAGGTCACTCAAACCATCATTATACTTTTCGTATTGGTTACAATCAATTCTAACTTTTTAATGGGACAGGTGTGCCCTGACGGACCTGTTTATCTTGGATCTCAAGATGAAATAGATAATTTTAATATCAACTTTCCCGGCTGTACCGAAATTAATGTAAACATCACCATAAGTTCTCCCCTCATCTCAGGTATAAATAATTTAAACGGACTCTCTCAATTGGAAAGTATCAATGGAGACTTATACATTTTGGGATGTCCTGGTCTCTTTAATTTACAAGGCTTGGGAGCACTTTCATCCGTTAAAGGTCTTGTGATCAGTAGCAACCCAACGCTGATAAATCTTGAGGGCTTATCTGCCTTAAATCACGTTGAAAAATTAAGCATTACTGATAATATTAGTCTAGAAAGTATGGCGGCTTTATCGACTCTTAATCACATTGGGGAAGACCTCTACATCAGTAAAAACCCCAACCTCTACAACTTAGAAGGCTTAAGCCAAATAAACAGCATCAATCGAAATATTTATATTTCAGAAAACTACAATTTACACAACCTCTCCGGCATTGAATCACTTCAATTGATAGGTGGCGACCTGACTATTACAAACAATCCTAACCTTAAACAAGTTGACGCATTAAGCTCACTATCTTTTATTGGCCAATCACTAAATGTATCTTACAACTTGGATCTTGAGAATATAGAAGGCTTGAGCGCTCTTTATGAACTAGGAGCTAACTTGACCATTGGCACCAACGCTTCTCTCACTAGTCTACACGGACTGGAAGGAATTGAAGCAATCAATGGCGATCTGACCATTCAGTTCATTCCAAGAATAGAAAACCTTGAGGGACTCGGAAACATAAAATTCATAAGTCAAGATTTTTTGCTTTCATTTAATTCAGGGCTCAAAAACTTACATGGTTTGAATCAGCTTACTGAAATTCAAGGCGATTTCAACATTAATTATATTGCCAAGTTGAAAAATTTTCAAGGCCTAAAAAAGCTGCAAGTAATCGCTAAGGATTTCAATGTTGGGAACAATGCTCTCCTAGAAAATTTCAATGGCTTGGACAGTCTAGATTTTATTGGCGCAGAATTCAACATCATCGATAATCCTTCATTGAAAAGTATTTCGGGTCTTAACTCCATCAATTCCAATCCTATTCCCGGTGTAGATCTATTCAATATTTCAAATAATGATGAACTCACCTCTTTAGAAGGCATTGAACGTTTCGAATTGAGAAATACACCAAGCATTCTTATTCAAGAGAACGACAAGCTAAGTAGCTGCGCCGTTCAAAGCGCTTGCACTTATCTATCAAATTGCGAATTAATCGTTTTGCAAAATAATGGCAGCGAAGAATGCAACGATAATGAGGTACTCAAAGGCGTCTGTATTTCCAATGACGATCTTAAATATGATCTACGATGTATCGCCAATATTTATCCTAACCCTGTCCATGATGTCATCAATATCAAATTCAAAAATGATATGCTCTTAGACGAAATTAATTACCAAATCGTAGACATGCACGGGCGATTACTCATGACAGGACTTGGCTCGAATTCCATTGTTGAAGTATCGAATTTGGCTGCTGGTGTATATTGTTTGCGAATTGAAATTGAACAACAAATAGCCTTTTTTAGATTCATAAAGAACTAGAAAGGTATTTATAACCTTAGGATTCACCTTTACTAACTTTTGAAAATTTAGTAAAAGTTCAACATGAAAGTTGCTGACCTGCCAAACTCCAGTTCGTCAGAAAAAAGATATCTAATATTATCACCGATAGATTAGCAAGCTATTTCCCGGAACTTATATCCTCAGAGTTAATTTGGCAAAGCAACAAACAGTGCTTCGGTTTGTAAAGAACTAAAAGACATTCGCTATGAAATTAAGAAATATACGAAGATGGACTTTACCCTAGTCAAGATTATTTAATGTTGACTTGCGATTGTAATTATTCTTATCGAATTAGATACAACATATTTGATAAGCTTGGACGCTTAATCAATTCCGGTACTTTCAATAATACGCCTATTGATATTTCTAAATTGAGCCCTGGAACTTACTTTGTTAAGTTCGATGATTCGAATAAAATTGATTTGTCTTTTTCTTTTGTAAAAATGTAAAACTACATGAATTTAACAAAGATATTACACTACTGCCTAATGCTGCTTTTCTTGCTTACTAATGCTTTGACCGGATTGGCGCAAAGTTGTTGCTGTTTACCGGATGGCATTACGCTTAGTTCACAACAGGAGATTGATGATTTTGCTAATCAATACCCTGGTTGTACAGAAATAGAGGGTGAATTGAGAATTGCAGATAATACAATATCTAAGCTAAATGGACTTAGTCATCTTACAACTGTTGGCCATTTAACAATCCTCTTTTGCAGTATAACAAACCTCGAAGGTTTACATTCCCTAGAAATGATTCACGGGCGACTAAGAATCTCCTACAATGACAGGCTACTTTCATTCGAGGGGATGGAATCTCTTCATTATATTGCTGGTTCGGTCAATATTTCAGACAATGAGGAGCTACTTAATTTTGAAGGCTTTCCCGCTATAGATAGCATCAATGGTCATTTCACCATCGAAGACAACGAAAGACTAAAAAATTTAACGGGCTTGTCTTCCTTAACTAATATTGAAGGTCATTTCGTAATAGAGAATAACTTTCGTTTAATAAATATGACAGGCCTTTCTTCCTTAAAAAATGTTAATGGAGGATTCACCATATTTGAAAATCTCAATTTAATTTCACTTCATGGTTTGGCTAATCTCAAAAACGTCAATAAGCACTTTCTGATTGAAAGTAATCGTGACTTAATCAATCTAGAAGGACTTTCTTCGCTCCAATTTATTAAAGGTGAGTTTATCATAAGAAATAACGATAATCTGAAAAATCTAAATGGACTGATATCACTTGAAAGCATAGCCATAAATTTAATTATCACCCTCAATAAAAACCTAAATCAAATAGGCCTATTTGATGCCTTAGCCTTTATTGGAAGTAATATCGAGATAAGCAACAACGATAAATTAACCGACCTTTCAGGCTTGGCTTGTTTTAATTTCATAGGTACTGAATCACTAATTATAAACAATAATAGAGACTTAGAAAGCCTTGAAAGTATTGAACATTTGAACTTAAATTATCTAAGTCAATTAGTGATCACTTCCAATTATTTATTACAAACTTGCGCCGTCCAAAGCATTTGTGAATACATCGAAAACGGTCATGATATAATTCTAGAAAACAACTTTAGTTATGAATGTAATAATCCCATAGATCTATCGAATGCTTGTCAAGATTTACCTATAAGTGAATTTACTTGTGAAGGTATTCCTTTCCCCAATCCGACCAGCGATTATCTAATGTTAAATTGTAAATGTGATCTTCCCTATAACATTTTATATAGAATACTTGACACCGCAGGACAACTAATGAGTGCTGGAAAGTTCAACAATCAGTTCATCAATGTATCGTCCCTTCCCGCAGGGACTTATTTTATCAAGCTCGAAGATGCAAATAGTATTGATTTATCTTTTACATTTGTAAAAATGTAAATCAACATGAATTTAACAAAAATATTACATTCCTTCTTTTTACTGATTTTTTTATACATTAACACTTCTATTGGCTTGGCGCAAACTTGTTTACCAAATGGTATAACACTTAGTTCGCAACAGGAGGTAGATGATTTTGCTAGCAATTATCCGGGCTGCATTGAGATTGAGGGGGTATTGCAAATAGGAGAGAGTGGCTCTAATGACATAAGCAACTTAGATAAACTAAGTGAGCTAAAATATGTTGGTGGACTTACAATTTCATCTTGCAGCTTCTTAAGTGACCTTAATGGCTTGTCCTCACTAGAAGGCATTAATGGCACATTTCAAATATTTTACAACACTGGATTAACATCCTTAAATGGTTTAAGGTCTCTTTCATACATTAATAATGATTTTGGAATTAGTCTAAACGATGGCCTGATAGATCTGGAAGGACTATCATCACTAGAGACAATTAATGGTAATACAAGCATAATAAACAATGAAAATCTAAAAAACTTAAATGGGCTTACCAAACTTAACACGATCAAAGGTGATCTAGTAATAGCAGACAACAGAGATCTTGAAAACTTAGAGGGACTATCTTCCTTGCAAACTATTATGGGTGAATTAAGAATTTTAGAAAATCAAAATTTAAGCTCAATTCATGGACTAGAAAAGTTAGAACAAATCAATGGTAGTCTTAGAATTTATAATAATGACAATCTGATAAATTTAGTCGGACTTTCAAAATTACACACCATTAACAGTAGTTTAATAATAGAAAGGAATGATTCTTTAAAAAATCTAAAAGGTCTAAACTCACTTATAAATATAAGGCTTAGCCTAATCATCACGAGTAATGATAATCTAGCTAGCTTAAACTTATTTAATACCTTAGAATTTGTTGGAGAGGACATAGAAATAGGTTTCAATCATAAGCTAAGCGATCTTTCCGGTTTTAGTTGCTTCAATTTTGTAGGCACCGAATCATTGTCAATTCTTGGCAACAATAAACTAGAGAGCCTTGAAGGTCTTGAGCATTTAGAATTAAGTTACCTAAACAATCTGACTATTGCCTTTAATCAAACACTTAACAAATGCGCTGTGGAGAGCATTTGTAACTATATTTCAGCTGGAAAAACGATATTTATTGCAAACTACCAAGGCGACTGTCTTGATAATGAAAGCTTGGAAAATTCTTGTCAAAATTTTTCCAAAACCGAACTGCCATGCAAAGGCGTTCCCTTTCCTAATCCTACAAACGATTATCTAATATTAGAATGTGCCTGTGACCATAACTATAGTATAAAATACAAAATTTTCAATACCTCAGCACAACTAATTCGTTCGGGAATTTTCAATAATTATTTCCTCAATGTTTCTACGCTTTCTCCTGGTACTTATCTCATCAAATTTGAAGACGGAAGGGAAATTGACTTGAATTACACTTTCGTAAAAAAATAAAGCGGCAATAAACAAACAACCCAATTCGTTAAAAAAATCTGGCAACTCGACAGGTTTTGACTTTTGCAGTTTTACATTTTACACTCTGCCTAGTGACCTCACAGGTCTTAATCCCTTTTCCAAATTCCATAGTCGGTCAGCCAATAAATTTCGGCAATAGTCCCCCCTGAACAATTCAAAAACAACAAACTAATGAAACGAAAACACTGGCTCCTCCTAATCCTATCCATCATAGCCATCGCCCTATCCATCCCAGAGCTAGTACACAACAACTCCGGCAAAAGCAAAGCATCCGGTAGCGTGGGTAAAGGTAAATTAACAAACGCATACCTAGTTCCATGGTCTGGCCAAAACTTTAGGTACTTCTCCCCCATCAGCTACTTCCTACTTGACAATGGCTATACCCATTCCAAAGTACACAACACCATTTTAGAAGCTTATAAAATTTGCGAAAGCACCTGCCCCAACACTCAATTCAGAATCATGGAATGCTCCGACAAGTCCGGCAGTAAACTCCTTTTTCACAAAACACATCAAAATGGCCTCAGCGTCGATTTCATGTCTTCCAAAATAAAAAACGGCAAACAATCTCGCCTCTTCGATCGACTAGGTCTCTGGCATTACCTCCTAGAATTTTCCAACTCAGGCAAACTCAATTTCTCAAATAAAACCAGCATCGATTTCGAAACCATGGCCCGCCACATCCTGGCACTCGACAAGGCTGCTCGCAATAACGGACTCCGCATCAAAAAGGTCATCTTCAAAATAGAACTCAAAGACGATTTCTTCAAAACTCCCTCCGGAAAAAAAGTAAAACAAAAAGGCATCTATTTCGCACAGGCGCTCCCCAAATGGACCAATAGAGTGCATGATGATCACTACCATGTTGATTTTGAGATATTGCGATAATTCCCTAAATTCACCTCATGAAAACCATAAGCCTAATCACCAGTACCATCGACCATCTCCCCCTCTTCTTCCAAAATCAAACTGACCCTGAAGCCAACCAAATGGCTGCATTCACCTCAAAGGATCCCAACGACAAAGAAGCCTACATCTCCAAGTGGACCAAACACCTCAATGACGACAGTATTACCATGCACACCGTCCTCTTAGACGAAGAAATTGCTGGAACCGTCTGCACCTACCCGATGAACAAGGAGCTTCACATCACCTACTGGATCAACAAATCACATTGGGGCAAAGGAATCGCCACTAAGGCAGTCCAACTATTCCTACAAGAATTCAAAACCCGTCCCATTCACGCTAGCATCGCATTCGACAATCATGGCTCCAGACAAGTCCTCTTAAAAAATGGCTTCCTAGAAAACGGTTCTGACCACTATTTCGCCAATGCCCGCAACAAAGAAATCAAAGAAATATTCTTTATTCTAAAAACATAAAAGCCCAGGCAAAATTCCTATTTTCACCCTACAAAACAATCAAACATCTTTTTTTGTTATAAGCCATTGATCATAGATAAAGAAGTTGTTTAAAAAGTATCTTCAATTTTGCAGATAAAGCATTGACTGTCATACTTCAGCTATTTATCTATCCCGTAGCTAAGCAGAATGACCAAGAATGTAGTTGTTTGAATATTTTGGCCGCATCGCTTTTAGGAATATTTCTAAATGTAAAAGTGACCAAAATCGAAGGCTTTTTACGTTTGAGGACAAACTTTTACATTTTAAATTTTGCGGTTTTACATTTTACATTTATACCCTATTCTTGACGCCAAAATCAATTCTCGGTCGGTAATGAGTATTTTTGTAAGGAAGACTGATAAAAAAAGAAGCAGTCATATCCTATTAATTATTTTGAACAAAAACTTAAGTCCATTAAATCATCTAAGTAGTTTAACGGAATTATTTAAATAATTTGGTCCCGTTACTTATAATTACGCTTACTCGCACACTCTTTACACGGCCAAATTCCTGAAAGGAATTTTCCACATAACTTGGAACAGCATCCCACGATAAAAATGAATCTAAAAATAAACGACACTTTCAACCAAGAACTCCCAGCAGACCCAGACCCAAGCAACAGCCCACGTCAGGTTCACAAGGCTTGCTTTTCCCTGGTCACCCCACGTAAAACTGCTGACCCAAAAATCATCCACAGCAGCATCGAAGTCGCAGAGCTTCTGGGTATCTCAACAGAAGAAACGAAATCCGATGAGTTTAGAGACATCTTCACCGGAAACAAAATAATACCCAACACCAATCCATACGCTATGTGCTATGGGGGGCATCAATTCGGACACTGGGCAGGTCAACTTGGCGACGGTAGAGCAATCAATCTCGCAGAGGTCCTACACAATAATAAACGCTGGGCCATGCAACTAAAAGGCTCTGGCGAAACGCCCTATTCTCGTACAGCAGATGGACTTGCCGTACTACGCTCTTCGATTCGCGAATACCTGTGTAGCGAGGCCATGTATCACCTTGGTGTACCTACCACGCGTGCACTTTCGCTAGCCCTCACTGGAGACGAGGTGCTTCGCGATGTCATGTACAATGGCAATGCCGCCTATGAAAAAGGCGCCGTCGTTTGTCGCGTTTCACCTTCCTTTATTCGCTTTGGCAATTTTGAAATATTTGCAGCGCGTAAAGACTATGATTCACTGAAAAAATTAACCGATTATACCATCAAGCATTTCTTTCCAGAACTAGGCGAGCCATCCAAAGAAACTTATCTCGCCTTCTTCAAAACAGTTGCTAAACGCACCATGGATATGATCGTACATTGGCAACGGGTTGGTTTTGTCCACGGTGTCATGAATACAGATAATTTCTCCATCCTCGGCCTCACCATCGACTATGGCCCATACGGATGGCTAGAGGGATATGATCACAACTGGACTCCTAATACTACCGATCGCCAAAACAAACGCTATCGCTATGGCAACCAATCAAATATGGGCGTATGGAATGTATTCCAATTAGCGAATGCTTTGTTCCCACTCATAAATGATGCAGCTCCAATGGAAGCCTTTCTCAAACAAATTCAGCTTGAATATCGAATTGACTACATCAACATGATGCGCGACAAATTGGGTTTGAAAAATAGTGATGCTCAATCAGATGAGCAATTAATTGTGGAGCTAGAACAATTGCTTCAAAGCAGCGAAACAGACATGACCATCTTTTTCAGAAACCTAAGCAACATTTCAAAAGATCTTCAAATTGAATCTGAAAATAGTGATTTCCTACAAGAAGTTAAAGATGCTTTCTACCAAGTAGATGATTTGAAAGGTGAGACTTTAAAAGAATGGAAAATTTGGTTTGAAAATTACTTAAATCGATTAGCAAAGGAAGA
>CAKZUK010000134.1 GCA_937921775.1 uncultured Saprospiraceae bacterium | reverse complement strand
CTAGCAAAGAAAACCTTCGTCGGATCAATCTTATCTTGATGCGGAAAAGAGGCCGTTCCCAATAAATTATAATCAGAGGCATAAGCCAATAGTTGCTGTTGCATTGGTAAGTCGACAACACATTGTTCTTTCGATTTGATCCAAATATGTCGATAGGGGCGTCCCGCTTTATTTACATCTTTAAAGTAATTTTCAACCGGTCGAAACTCAATTGGATTGGGATGAATGACTGTGAGGCGCTGATACCATTCGGGATGTGTTTCTTTCAAGTTTTCAATTTGTTGATAATCGGGTAGGAGCACTTCTGGCGGCAACACATTGGGCATGGTAATTTGATGATCAAAGCCATCTTGTTGCAATTGAAAGGAGGCAGCCATATTGAAAATAGCTCTGCCTTGTTGCATGGCTACAATTCTTCGCGTCGTAAAACTTCCGCCATCACGTATGGTATCCACTTCATAAGTTATCGGAATATTAGTATCTCCAGCTAAAATGAAATATCCATGCATAGAATGACAAATCCGATCTTTGGGTACCGTTTGGTAAGCAGCGTGTAAGGCTTGCCCTAGAACCTGTCCTCCAAATACACGTTTCCAAGGCGTTTTAAAGTTATTTCCTTGGAAAGTTCGATCGTTTATCTTTTCTAGCGTGAGGAGGCTTACTAATTCTTTTATGGATTTCATCTTTACTTTTAATGATTCAGGCTTGAATTTTTGTTTTGGGAAGCAATATTTTATTGTACATTTATCAGTGATCGATCAAATCTACGATTTTAACCAAAAGTCTACTTCATAAACGACTAAAAACGAAGTATGTTTAACTGGAAGAAAAAGAAAGAAGAGAATTTTGATGACTTTCCAGCTATTGGAGGGATAATGGCCTCGAAGAAGATAACGGACGAATAAATATTATGAAGTATAGAATTGACATACGGGATAATACGATTCACTCCTTGGAAGTAGGGGCTGAGAATTTGAAAGTTTCATTCAAACGCGGAGCTCCGTGCCTGAATGTTCTTCCCTCCTCCCGCTTCCAATTCCCTAGCTTTCTCATGCTATTATTCCTAGTCCTCAATACATTCACAGGGCATTGTCAAGAATTACCAATATTCCAAATCGACTCCATTAAAGTGCACAAAGACTTTACTGGAGAATATGCCGCTTATTGGATAGACGAAGAAGGGAATGCAGACATAAATTTTATTCTACAAAATGAAAAAACAATTCCTTTTAAAATAATAGGTGACCGACTGCCAAACACAAAGAATGTTTACTGGTGTAAATGGCAGGTTCAAAATGTAATGAAAGATCCGGTAGTAGTCAAAGATTGGATTTTATATACTGGGAAATCAGATTATTTAGAGGTCTATTTTGTAAATACAAATGGGGAAGTGATCGAGTACCAACAATCAGGTGACCTTGTACCAATGTCTCTGAAGAAATTGAGCAAAAAACATTTTGTAGAACGAATTCCCTTTTCGCTTCCACATAGTGAAGTGACTACCATGTATTTTCGTTTGCAACGTATTTGTGGTTTCCCTCCAAAACTAAATTTACAATTACATCAACAAGATTTTTACAAACGCAGCAATTATCTTGAAAAGGCACCTGAACGTTGGTTGTTTTTTGGAATGCTATTCACATTGGCCTTTTTAGCTATTGGGTTCTTTGCGATTGGTCGGGATAAGGCATTCTTATATTATGGTTTGTTTTTATTTGCCTTGAGTGCTTATATGATTGATGCCTTTTTTAATGTATATGGGAACTTCGGTTTTTTTAGAGAGCATCCAACATTAATCATGTACTGGATCTACGGTTTGGTTACCTTGATGAACGTGGCACATGTAATGTTTATTCGTGAGTACATTGGCTCTAAAGTCAATTTCCCAAAATGGGATCGAATCGCTTATTTTGTTGTCATACTTAATGTTTTGATGGGGCTTGTTGCTTGGGGGATTTATGGTTTTACAAACGATGAGTTTTTGACCGACAAGATTATCATTCCGGGTATTATTGGAACCTACTTCTTTTTGTTTACCATTATCATCCCGATTCTCTGGTATCGACAATGGTCGGTTGAAAATTTACTCATTTTTATTTCCGTTTCCTTATTTACATTTGCGATTTTGATCAACACCATTTCCATATTTAATGGAACCAATCTTCGAATTGTAGAAACTCAATGGATTCTCACCTTGGTTATTTTGATCTTTTCGATAGGACTTGCTTTTGGTCTTGTTTATCGTTTTCATCGACACAATAAAGAACAACAAGAAGTACAACGCTTACAGGATCTAGGTGAATTAAAAGCACAGTTTTATCAAAATATAACACATGAATTTCGGACACCTTTGACGGTGATATCTGGAGTCACAGAGCAGTTGCGAAAGGAAACAACCGTGAGTCGTTCACCACAGATGTCAAAGAAAGTAGAAATGATTCGCCGCAATGGTAACAACCTCCTTCAATTGGTCAATCGTCTATTGGACATGGCACGATTGGAAACCGGTAAAATGGAACTGAAATCGGGTAATGGGGATATCATCATTTATCTTCGTTACTTGGTCGAATCAATTGGTTCCTATGCTGATAAGAAAGTTGTAAATTTACAGCTGCTGACAAATCTAGAATCATTGGAAATGGATTTTGACAAAGAAAAAATTCGTCAGGTCTTGTACAACCTAATGTCTAATTCGATTAAGTTTTCCAACGAAAACGGAAAAGTAAATATCATTGCTGAAAAAGCAAGCTACAAAAACTTACCAGCATTATTAGTCAAAGTGAAAGATGATGGTCTTGGAATTGCAAAGAGTGATTTGCCACGTATTTTTGACCGTTTTTATCAAGGAGAACGAACGGAGACTGCACAGGGTCAAGGCTCAGGAATTGGTTTGGCCTTGACTAAAGAGTTGATTGAGTTGATGGGAGGAAAGATAACGATTGAAAGTAATTTGGACAAAGGAACATTGGTGCAATTTTATTTGCCAATAAAAAATGAGGCGCGTCCTTTTGAATTGGAAGAAATCGGATTAGGTCAAGCAAGGGAAACCGTAGTATCAGAAAATGAGGAACAAGAAGAAACGCAACAATCGATTAATACTTCCTTCTTACCCGAGACTGAACAGCAAGCCCAAATTCTTTTAGTAGAAGATAATTGGGATGTCCTCGAATTTATAAAAAGTATTTTGCAAAAGAACTATCAAATAGAAGTGGCTAGAAACGGAGCGCAAGGTATTGAACTAGCAACAGAGAAAATCCCGGACCTAATTATTTCGGACATTATGATGCCAAAAAAGGATGGTTACGAATTGACTGCACACTTGAAAAAAGATGAACGGACCAGCCACATTCCCATTGTCCTGCTTACCGCAAAAAGTACACAACAATCAAAATTGGAAGGACTAGAGCACGGTGCAGATGCTTATCTGACCAAGCCATTCGAACAAAAGGAACTGGAACTCCGTGTACGCAATCTATTAGCACATCGACAAAAGCTACAAGAAAAATGGGCTCGTGCTCAAAGCGATCTAGACCTAGTTGATGATGGCCTGAATGATAAGGATCGTAAGTTTTTGGAAGATCTCACTGCTTTTATTGAAAAGAACATAGCGGATGAAGATTTGGATGTCGCGCGTATGCAACGTGCCATGCACTTGAGCCGTCCGCAATTGCATCGTAAGTTGAAGGCACTGACGGGATTGTCAGCTGCAAAATTTCGGAAGAAAATTCGTTTGCAAAAAGCATATGTCATGTTGAAAGAGAAGAAGGGGACGGTTGCAGAGGTAGCTTATGATGTGGGCTATAAACATCCGAGCCATTTTTCCAGTGATTTTAAGGAGGCGTTTGGACTGTCACCGGGGAAGGTAAGTGATTAAACTATAACTTAATAAGTAACGGGACCAAATTATTTAGATATTTCCGGTTTTACAATAATTCCCTAAACGATTGACCGATAGGGAATTAGTGTGGGAATTTTTTAAAACCACCAAAAGGAAATATTTAAATAATTCCGTTAAACTACTTAAGTAATGTACGGAAATTGTGTTTACATTAGATTGAGATTAGTTTTTGTTTCAGACGACTTAAATTTTTTCGGTGTAGCCGTAGCTACAGCTAAAAAAATTAAGGAAGTATGAGACTAAAAATGGCTCCATCTAATAGTAAATTTAATTCTGTACATTACTTAGACACCAGCACCAAAATATTTTTCTGTGAACGTTGGTAGGAAGTAGAAAGATTAAAAGTAGCAGTATTTGTCGCCGTGAATTTTTCATACGTTTAAGATTTTGCTTTGGTAGCAATTCTTAAACGTATGAAAAAGTGCATTTGCAGCTTCATTGTGAATTGCAGTTATATTTGTAATATTGAAGCAGAGCTAGCTGCAAAGGCTTAGCTCAGTGGGGGTACGGTCATGTTAATCACCATTCCCACTAGTCACTCCCTTTTTCTTCCAAATTTCTTTAAAGGCCAGGATGGACAAACCAATAATCACCAAGGCTCCACCAATAGCAACCACCCCCGCTAAGGATTCTTGTCCCGAACAAGATAGATTACAGGCAAGAGCCGCAATCAAATAAGCTAAAACAAGTGCGGCAAGAAGAACCAGCAAGCTGAGTCCAATTTTAAGTCCCTTATCTTTTGAACTAGAATTATTTTGTTTAAACTCTTTTTTCAAAGCCCTAAACTCACGTTTAATCTCTCGTTTTGATCTCTTTATCTTTAGCTTAAGCTCTTTCCTCAAATTCCTTTTAGTTACTTTTTCTTTTTTAGGATATGTTTTGTTAACAATGAATTCAGCCTTTACATCTACTCCTTGCCTAGGTAGGTTTATATCCATGTTTGGACTTGATAAAAAATTATTTACCCCT
This sequence comes from uncultured Saprospiraceae bacterium, assembly GCA_937921775.1. Taxonomy (GTDB): domain Bacteria; phylum Bacteroidota; class Bacteroidia; order Chitinophagales; family Saprospiraceae; genus CALGLS01. The sequence goes on along the minus strand of CAKZUK010000134.1, from coordinate 39,184 downwards.
AAAGCAAGTACAAATGAATAAGTAATAACAAGTGTGAAGTCCAATGATTTTTGTCTGAAATAAGAATATTGTAAAATGGTCTTTTTACCTTTTTTACTAGGATATAAAAAGTAGGCAAGGAAAAAAATGTTGATCAAAATACTGAATAACCATTTTGATTCACCCCAGTCATAGAAGAAAATAAGAATGCCTAAACATATCGAATTGAGTACGACTAGTATATGCGATAGGGCAATTATAATTCTTGCAAGTTTGGGATTGTTTTTAGCCCAAATTGATAGTTTCTTGATTTGCATTGTTTGTTAGTTTTGTAGTGAAATTTTAGTAAACGTTTACTTATTTTAAAAGTTTAGTAAACATCCCGTGTAAATTTAACTCTGTAGCTTACTTAAGTAATGTACGGAAATTGTGTTTACATTAGATTGAGATGAATTTTGGAATTTAATGAGCGTTTTTTCAAGGTAATAGCCTAGCTATTGCCGTAGGGAAAAGGTGAGATGAAAATTCAAAAGGCGCTCCATCTAATAGTAAATTTAATTCTGTACATTACTTATCTAGCCATTAAGAAATTCATTCCTTTTAAAATCAATTCCTTTTCGAATCAAATAAGCATGATAGGCACTTGGAATATCATGCGTCCATTTCGGAAGAATTAAGGTAATCAATATTCGGTCTACGTGAGAAATCAATCCCATCGCAATGGCGATTTTAAAAGGGAGTCCTGCATGATTAAACCCAATAAGTGAAGTAAAGGCGATCAATAGACTGATCCCCCAAAGCTTTGAAAGAAAAGCATGTGTACAAGTCTCTTTCTTGAATTTTAAAATACTAATGGCATAAACGGATATTTCCATTCCCAGTATCAACCAAATCGAAATGAGATTGTCGTTGATCAATTTTGGGTATAATATCCAAGTTGCGATGCCAATAGAAAGCCAAAAAACCATATCGGTCTGACTATCCATTCGTCTCAATTTGGTAGACGAGATGTTTTGCTTTCTAGCGATGATACCATCCAGTATATCTGAAATTAATCCCAAATACATCAGCGTTAGGATAATCGGTTTTGAACTTTCACCTATATAGTAAGCCAATAGTAAAATGACCGGTGCTAAAGTAAATCTGAATAAGATAAGAGCTACTGGAATATTCATATTGCTTATTTTAGGTTCTTTGGCAAATCCCGTGGCCAGCGTTATCATAAAATAAATGCGACCAAAAGTAGCCTTGATTTTACTTTATCGCGACCTTAAATCACGGGATTTGTCAAAGAGCCATTTTTAATTATCTCAACATCTTTTTTGCATCAACAGAATCAAGTTCAATAAACCATACAGTCCCAGACTCCCTGCCAATGCAGACAGCGCAATAATGAATGTCCATTTAAAAATACCTTCAGAAGAGTGATCCATTATTTTGATGATAATCGGAATTAGTACACTGGCAGCGATCCAACTCGTAAGCCAGCTATTGCGCCATTCAAGTTCATGTGCTCTTTTTTGAGCAATCGGATCTTTTAGTTTGGGACTTGATTTTTGTATCTGATTCATATTAATGAGTTTGATTAACAAAATGAAGCTGCTATCAACTTCAATATTTAAAGAACTTCATCATTTATTTCTCCACGATGAATACTATTCAATAAGAAAAACAAAACGAATAAAAAAATCCATTGTAGCCATTCCAGTATTTCCATTACTTTTTAGTTTTAAAATACAAATCCAACGGCCAGCATCGGCTCTACAAATGGCCCACTGATCAATCGGTGTAAATCTAGTTCATAAACGTCCTCTGACTTATTGACGGGATAAAGAGTAAGCGTATCTTTTCCTTTGTTCGTCCAGGCTTTACCAAGGTCTAGACCAATTTCAAAGAACAGTGTTTTGGCAAAGGTTCTTCGAAAACCAAGACTTAATTTTGCGCCTTGGGATACTAGATTCACTTCTCCATTTCGGCCATCTGTATTTATTGATAAAAAGCCACTACTTGCCGCTTGTTTTTCACGTATCTTATGACTTCCATAGAATAGGATAGCACCTATATAAAATGAATTATTACTAAATTCTTTTGTAGAATAATACCGAGCGCCAAGTGCATATCGTAGACCTTTATTGACGGATCGGTCATTTGGATTGTTGAATAATATCTTACGAGGTGAACGATCTTGAAACCAAGCTTGTAGCTCAACAGTTGCATAAATATTTTTATAAACAGCTCTTTCATAAGCAATACTTGTACGCTGTGAGATGAAGGTTTTAATTGGTGTAGCCCTTAGTACGTTTTTTGCTCTTGGAAGTTTATCAGAATTTGTTGCTACTTTTTCATCTTGTGTACTTGTTGCGTTTTGAGAAATTCCCTTTTGGGAAAGACCAATAAAAAATGCAAGAACAAGCATACTTATTTTTAAATATATTTTTGATTTTACAGGGCGCTTTTTCATAATTAATAGTTTTGTTGCTTAGTAATTTAATACTGCTACTGCTACTGCTACTGCTACTGTTACTGTTACTGCTACTGTTACTGCTACTGCTACTGCTACTGTTACTGCTACTGCTACTGCTACTATTACTTTAATTACAATTCGATCTATTTATAATTTGAAACATTATATCCCATAGAAATTCCAAAACGATGACTGTCATCTTTACCAGGAATGAAAAAGACATTTACTGGAATGTTTAATCTACCCGAGCGAAATGTTTTCCCAATTCCAAAAAGAAAACCAGAAACAAGCTTGTGATCTCCACGGCTATCCATACGCTCTTCTATCGGGAATGGATTGGAAGTATCAGGATTATCTCTAAACCATTCATTTTCTAAATGCCAGTCACCGGATTCATCGTAGTAGCCATCTGCAACTTTAGTCAAAGCGATGTTAGGACCGAAGGCAAATTCCCAACCAAAGCGATTGTGGCGTAATCCATTCAGCAATGAAAAGCTGGGAATAAATTTACCTTGATCTAGCCCGCTGATAATCGGAATGAATTCAAACAATGCTTGAAAGTCTCCTTGGTTTAAATATTTTACTTCAAACTGATAACCGAAGTGAAACATCTGCGGGCGCATGTCCAATCCGCCTTCGACCTCTTTTGATTTTAAAATTTCAGCTGCTGTACCGCTAAACATAGTAAGTCCCATCCGTGGGCCATTTAATGCAAGTCGATCAGACTGTGGTGTGTTGACTGAACTTTCATAATCAAATTTTTTGGTCAACTTGGTCATTACATTTTCATCAACAGCGATGTCGTACATCGTCTGTAAAGTCATACCAACCATCGTTTGTACTTGGTTGCGAATGTTCAAAAATTCCATGACCTGCGTCTTTTCTATTTCTGAAGTGCCTACATCAATTTGACGAATCGTAACGACTACCATGTCCTGATACAGCTCTACACTACCTCCGATGATCTTGTCTACTTTCAGTATTTTTCCAATTTCTACTAGACAAAGTTTTCCATAACAACCAGCAATACTCAAGTCGTTTTTTTCTACCAAGTATTCGACATCGTATTTATCCATTAATTCGAATTTTCCAATTTTACTTAACTCTACTCGAGTGATATCTCCCATTTGTACGGGGTCAATTGTAAAGCCTTTTACATCGATGTCAAGGACAGCAATACTGGCTTTGTTGCTATTTCCTTGAGCTGAACAAAGTTGGACAGATACCAATAATAGGCTAGCGATGATAAACGTGAGAAGTGATTTCATGATTTTAAGTTTAATTCTGAGTTTAAAATTATTTTTTTGAAAACAACACTGCTAAGGTCAGCGATAAGTTCAATCAAAAGGAATCGAATTTCGAGACAGACACATTTTTATTTATCTCATTTGGTTTCAAAAAATTGTTGGAAGAAAGGAATAGATAAAACTAGACTGTCAGTATCTCTTCGACTTTGGCTGCCATTGATCAAGCCTTTCTCCAACAATTATTAAAAACGCGGTGTTATTTACGAGCCCATTTTTAGGACCCTTTTTTCATAGCTTTATAAGTTTCTTTTTGAAGCACCACGCTTGTATCCCGTTGATGTCAGCAAGGTAGGGACAGACCGTAAAATGTATTTACGAATATGTTGCTAAGACTTACAGAAATGGAATAATGACAAGAAATTACTTACGGATATGTCTCATTTATAGAAAAATGGATCAAGTTAAGTGATTGGTATTTAGATGTTTATGTGTTTCAGCTGATGATGTGAGCTGAATTTATAAGGAAAGTTGAATTTATGTACTTCAGTTTGGCTGTAGAAGAGTAATGTTTGAACTAAATGAGATAAACAGACTAAGAAGGATGCTTTTAGTGAATAAAATGAGTTGATGATAAGCGAGAAAAATAGACTAGAATGTTAGCTCAAAGGAGTTTGCGAGCCAATCAATTATTGACTTGAAATGATGACTTGTTATCTTTAGTGCTAGTGGGGGAGGGCTGATTTATCCAACTAAGGGAGAGAGCAGCAGGACAGGATTACGAGTCTAAGGGGGCAAACCAAATTTCCGTATCCTTCATCGTTCCCTGATAATCAAAAGTAATTTCCTCGCCAGCCGGAATATCCCGAGTAGCAAGAATACGTAGTTCATCCGTTTCAATCATACTTTCGGTTTCCGCATTGGGAGAAGAAGAATGATTGTAAAGAGAGCCATATCCTAAAGCGATTCCAATACTACCAATTTTTTCATCCCACAAGAAGTAGTAATCATGTAAATGCGTTTTGTGAATCAATGTCGCATCTTCTTTAGATAAAACAATCACATTGCAAATTTCAATCAAGGCACCTTTTGGAATGTCTTCAGCGCAGTGTACGCAACGTCCTTTTTCAGGATGATGAAGGATGTAAAGATTGGGCATTTGTGAAAGTAACATGCTCCAAAGGTAAGAAAAGAATGCTATTCTTTATTCGTGAGTAATTGGTCGGCAGCTAGCAAGCCTTCTAAAATGTTAGCGTCCGTAACTCGATACACATTCCAGAATTCAAGCGCAGCTGATCTGGTGATGAGTTCTCTGGTTCGTTCCGGATCTTTAGCACCAGGCACTTCAATCTGTAGATTTTGTCGATGTACATCAATGTTGAATTGAGCTTGACCAAGACCAGTAACATTAAGACGCTGATGTAATAAATTACGGGTATCATCTATCATGGATTGCGAAAGCAAATGAATGTGTTTCTTTAAATGATCTATAGACTCAATGTCATAAAGCATCTGGTTTAATTGATGGTTATGACTAAAGAATTGAATGATTCTTTCTGGCGCTTCTATTTTTTGATAGTAATCAAAAAAGGCATCTATATATTCAGGATGTGAAAGTTCAGTTTGCTGACTTGTACGTAACAAAGCCGCTGTAAATGATGGATCGTCCTTTAGATCTGTCAGGTTTTTGAGAAAGGATTCAGAATCAATGCTCAAGGTAAATTGCATACCACCTTGCAAATCTAGCCCCAATTGTAACTGTCGATCTTTCAATGATTGGTAAGTATAATCAGTGATGTATGGAATACTAAAAACCACCTTGTCTCTTGCCTCGTCTATGTACTCCTGGTAATAAAATTGATACATTTCTGCCTGCCTTTCATAAGGAGCTTCACTAGCTTGAAGATAAGCATGGCACATACCTTTTTGTTCAACTTGTTTTATGGGAATCAAAAGTGCAAATTGAAATGCACAGGAAATAAAGACTACTGCAAAAATGAATTTAATAAATGGATTGATTTGCATCGAATTAATTTAGAGATGGGGAATCATGATTATGAATTATGGTTTTCACAAAAGCGACTCCCATAATCCATAATCAAATTGAATTCTCGAAAGCAATATTGGTATTTTTATGTTGGGAAAACAAGGAGGAGAAGGCGAATGGGCAGTATTGGGAGGTGAATGGTCAGAGAAATTGGAATTTCAGTTTAGGTAGCGATTATAATGAGGGTTTTGAATGGGAATGAGAACCTGCTTTGCTAGAAGATAGGTGAGAATGACAATAGGGAAATCCAAGTCAAGTGAAAGCTGCGACTACAATTGACTCGAGCACTTTAACTCCGTATACCTACTGTGTTTTAAAAATTAGGCTCCTTTCGCAATCCAATCATGTACATGCCCGCTCATGCTACGAGAAACTCGAAGTTTAGATCCATCACTCATCACTAAAGTTCCATCACGTCGAGTTCCTTCATAGCCATCTACTTCATCAAGGTTTACGATAGTGGATCGACTTATTTTTACAAAAGGAAAGGCATTTAATTTATCTAAAGCTTTTGAAAGACTCAAGTTGCAAAAAACTGTTTTTAAAGAACCTCGATTGCGATAGTTTAGCACTAAACCGTTTGACTTTGCATCTACAGCAATAGAAATGATTTCTTCTTTTCTTACCAAGACAAAGCCAGAAAGCGTTGGGAAACTAGTACGATTACGCGTTCCGTTTTGATGCAACCATTCTGCGATATTGCGCTGATAGTTTTGACTTTCACTTGCCTCACAAATTTGATGCATTTGTGCCATAGGAAGCGCCTTACTTGCCTGTAGTTCAGGCGAAATTAGGAAACAAAAAAAGCAAATTAGAAGCTGTGTGAATAATTTCATTGTCGTATGATTTTCTGATAAAACAGTATATTGTGTTAATTGTTGTAATCGCTAAAAACTTAATAGCATATGCGAAATGTAGAAACATCCATCCTCATCAATGAAGAACCTTGGTTGGTCTGGGAAACACTACTTAAATTCCACGAATACGACAATTGGAATCCAAAATACAAATATTTAGATGGAATTGCCAGTCTTGGTGCTACTGTTAATATAGAAGTTCACTTAGACCTTAATTTTATAGAGCAATTTGCAGATGGAGACTCTGCCATGATTTTTGAAGGAAATCAACCCAAACCTAGCAAATTGCCATACCGAATCACGAAGATGGAAGATCCTAAAATACTGGAATGGGAAGGGAAATTACTCTGGGGAATGATGATGCATGTGGTACAAACCTATGAATTGGACTTGACTGATGACAATAAAACGCTATTGATTAATCGAGAAAAAATTGGTGGTTTCATTGGGAACATGATGCCAGATAAAATATTCTATTCTTTTTTTAATGCGGTAAATATTGCTTTTAATGAAGCATTGAAGACTTATATCGAAAAGACGGATGAAGAATTGTAAAATTGGGATTTTGATCCATAAACGCTACTAATTAGGAGAAAAGAAAATCGTTACGAAGGATGAAGGAAATTGAAAAAATAATAACTTTTTACAAACAGATAGATTGGGAAAAGGAAAAAGTGGCTTTAGGAACTTTAGTAAAAGTAGAAGGCTCTGCTTATCGTAGAATTGGGGCTCGCATGTTTGTAAGCCAATCCGGTAACTGGGTTGGTGGAATTAGTGGAGGTTGTCTCGAAGGGGATGCACTCAAACGTGCACAAATTGCCATCCTAAAAAACGAAAGCTCTATCGTCGTTTATGACACTACTGAAGATGATCCTCACCAGATAGGAGTAGGCTTGGGCTGCAATGGACGGATTGAAGTTTTGTTCACACCAATTGATCCAACTGATTCTAATAATCAAGTCGAGTTTTTAAAAAACATAATCAATAACCGGACTCCAACCATATTACTTCAGATATTAAATATCGATGCTGGCGACAAAAGTTTGCGAGGGAATTTTTATGGTGAAAAAGATGCTGCTCAACTTGCCCATGTTATAAACGTATCTGAAGAAAAGATAAGCGAAAAATTGAAAATTGTATATCTGCGAGGAAGATCAAAGGTCATCACTTTTACGAATGATGCTGGTGCTTCCTACGAAGTTTTATATGAATTAATTCGTCCAAAAATTAAGTTGATTTGTATCGGTGACAATTACGATGTTAAAGCGTTTTTAGGAATTGGGAAAGAGCTGGGTTGGGAAGTACATGTCGCTGGAAAATTGAATAAAATTGGAAAGGATTTTTATAAAGCTGCACAGAAAGTATATTCGCTGGAAGATGCAGAAAAGATTGTAGCCGATGACTTTACGGCCATCGTCCTGATGTCTCATGATTACAAAACCGATTTCAAATTATTGAAGAAATACATGCAACTTGATATCCCATATATCGGCCTCCTTGGTCCCAAAAAACGGATGATAAAAATGCAGGATCAATTGATCGAAGAGGGGAGTGAACTCACTTTAGAAATGATGCCCAACATCTTTGGTCCTGTCGGCTTAGATATCGGTGCGGAGAACCCAGAAGAAATTGCACTATCTATTGCCGCAGAGATAATTACGACCTTTCGGAAACGTGATGGAGGTAACTTGCGCAAGCGCTCCGGGACGATTCATGAGCGGGGATAGGGGAATGGGAGGAGGTATACCAAACTTTTAAAGTTTAGTATACGATTTACCAAACATCATTCAAAATACTACTCAAAGCCAACAGAAACACTACCCAAGCCTCCAAATTCAGCTACAAAAACATCACCTGCGGATACTGCCACCATAGGTCCCAAAGCACCTGAAAGAATCAACTCTCCAGCTCGTAAAGGAGTACCCAGTTCTGCCATCGTTTTTGCCAACCACAATGTTGCATTTATTGGTGAACCCAAACAAGCCGCTCCTTTTCCTTCTGAAACCTTTTCACCGTTTTTAGTCATCACCATTTGGCAATTTATTAGATCAACATTTTCCAATCTTACAGGCCGATGACCAATTACAAAATGACTTGCGGAAGCATTATCTGCTATGGTATCCGTAATTTTAATATTCCAATTTTCAATTCGACTACCAACGATTTCAATGGATGCTACTGCATAATCAATGGCTGAGATCAATTCCGCCGTTGTCAAATTCGGTTCAGTCAAATCAGATTTCAAAACAAAAGCAACCTCTGCTTCTGCTTTAGCTTGCATCAATTCGGAAACTGAAATGGTATCTCCATTCAAAATCTCCATGGTATTTAAAAGTGAACCATAGTCTGGTTGGTCTACACCTAATTGTTTTTGAACTGCCTTGGAAGTCAAACCAATTTTTCGACCCACGACACGCGCTCCTTTCTCAATTAATAGATTATTATTCAGTTCCTGAATAGCATAAGCTGTTTTCAAATCCTCTACTCCAATCACATCACGCAAAGGCGCACATGCAGTTCGTGTTGAATAAGCTTCTCGAAGTTGTTTTGCTAATTGTTGAATGGTATCTGTTGCTATCATTTTTTATTTTTAGAAACGCAATTTAATACTTTAGCAGCTAAATTACTAAAGATATTGAGTTTGTCTGTTTAGCTAGACTTATTAGGATTTTCCAGTCATTTTCCAAATCAAACCCCTATATTGGGCAACTAAAATATAGACAAATGGCAAGCCTAGAAAAGGAAATCAATCAAAAAGACTTTAAAAACGAGCATCAAAAAGCACTTGTCAATATCATGTTTACTTCAGCATGGGTGACCGGTCAGATTAATAGCTTACTCAAACCTTTCAATATCTCTATGCAACAATTTAACTTGCTACGAATACTTAGAGGGGCTAATTCTGAACCTATATCCATGAAAACATTAGGGGAACGTATGATCGATAAAAATTCCAACGCTTCCCGATTGGTAGAAAAATTGAGAAAGAAAGAGCTGGTCGAACGCACATTAAGTGATGAGGATCGACGTAAAGTCAACGTAATTATTACAAAAGAAGGCCTAAAAATATTGGATGAAGCATCAATTACTATTGAAACTGACATGTTTGCACAGATGAGAGCTATCACTACTGATCAGGCAAAACAGCTAAATATGATGCTAGATCAACTTAGAAACTAGAAAAAGTCCTATTTTTTTGTTAAAATAGATGTATATACATTAAATGTCTAAACAATTAACTGATATTTGCACTTACACTAAGGTTTTAAATGATTTACACCAGTGATAAATCATTAATGTGAATCCTCCAAAGTAATAAACTCTACTAATCAATTTTTAATCATTAAAATTTTTAAACAATGAAATTATCAAATTTAATCTCAGCTTTTGCCTTATTTCTAGCTATTGGACTTATCTCTTTCACTAAGCCGATCGAAGGTGTAATCGTTGATGTAACAAATAGTGTTGTAAACTGGAAAGGTTATAAAGTAACGGGAAGCCATGAAGGAACGATTGGCCTCAAAAGCGGAGAGTTGACCTACGCTGAGGATGTACTTACAGGTGGTAACTTCACAATTGACATGACTAGTCTAAGTTGTTCTGACCTAGAAGGCGAATACAAAGGAAAATTAGAAGGTCATTTACAATCTCCTGATTTCTTTAACGTAGCTGAATTTCCTGCTGCTACTTTCAACATTACTAAAGTTGCTGCAAAGGGGACTCCAGGTGATTACAAGGTAACAGGTGATTTGACCATTAAAGGAATTACAAAATTAATCAAATTTTACGCACACGTTGAATCAACAGATTCTGGTAAAGTGTATACTTCTGATATCACTATTGATCGTACTGAGTTTGATGTTCGTTATGGCTCAGGTAGTTTTTTCGATAGCTTAGGTGATAAGACTATCTACGATGAGTTTGAACTTAATGTGAAACTGGTAACTAAGTAACATGTTAGTTACAATTGCAGCGGCAATTACAAATTAGGTACAATGAAAAATCCCGAACTTGCCAATTGGTAAGCTCGGGATTTTTATTAGATTAATATTATAGATACATTATTTTACTTTTAAGAACTTCACAACTTTACTTTCTGCTCCGTCAATGATTCTCATAAAATATGTACCAGGTACAGTGACGTTAATTTCGTCAACAGATATCTCAAACTTTCCATCGTCAAAGGATATATTACGCTGGTGGAGTAGGAGACCGTTTCGATCATAGACCTCGAAGGTCTTTATACCAGTTCCCATTCCGCCTTGTATCTGAAGCATATTTAATACTGGGTTAGGGTAGATCATAATCTCAGCTTCCGCTGCAAGCTTGACCACTTCTACGTGAGAGTATTCAAAGCTTCCATCTTGGTCTATCATCTTGAGTCGGTAGTAGTTCATACCCTGTGCAGGGATGTTGTCTAAAGTTGAGTATTTCATTGACAGCTCTTCGGTACCTGTACTATTCACTGTGTAGATCAATATAAAATTCTCTTTATCAGTTGATCGCTCTAATTCAAAGTGGCTAGAATTAATTTCAGAAGAGGTATACCATTCTAGATATACTTTATCGTTTTGTTGTACGGCTCCAAACTTAGTCAATTCAACCGGTAGTGAACCTTCAGGTGCAAGTCCCAATGTAAGTATGTGTTCACCAAAAGGTGGTGGATCACCTAACATAATACTGGTAACGTGTCCAGGTTCAGTCAAACTTACACTGGTGTTCCCTTTGTTATTCCAGAAGTCTGCGTCATCCAAACCAACTACGATTATTTCGTCTTGAAGTTCTGCTCCCATAACGGTAGCATCATCCCAGTATAATGTAACATTTATCGAGTCACTTCCTAAAGCGGGTTCTATACTCCAAGTTTGGTTACCAGTTACTTGTTCAACTCCAATTTTGTTTTCACCAAAAGGTGGCGGATCTCCATCATAACGAGCGATATAAGATGAACCGGCTGAAGACACCGGACTAATCCGCATTGGAGCATACTGGCTAGCACTTCCTATTGGAAAAACGAAATCATTTCCGCCGGTATTACCTATTTTTTTCAAAGGGCCTTGGATGTAGGCATTCTCACTTGCTCCATTGATGGTAGCACCGGGGCCAATAATCAGCATGGCATTATCAGATGTTATGATATTTCCAGTCGTCAGGGTTAATGAAGTAGTAAAAAGTAAATCGCCTCCTAGCATAATTGGAAGGCCTGAGATGTTACTAAAGGTTATATTTTCAATTGAAAATTGATCTACATTTGCGGTAAGATCATTTTCTCCAGAAATTGATTGTTGACTTGAGCCATTTAAAATCAATTGGCCACCATTACTTGAGATCAAATTACCATAGCTGGTGCTTCTAATAATACTTCCACCTACTGACAGCGGAGATTCATTAAAGATATTGAGATAAACGGTATTGGCACCTTCAGCCGTCATAGTGATATCACCTTTTACTTCGGTACTAGAATTTGGTCCATTCGTTTCTACAACTGCCAATAAGTTGGGACCTGTAGAAACCACTTGTAAGCTACCACTTATACCAATTTGCCCGCCATTATGGCCGGTAGCTAGTTTTACCTGTTGAGTAGTTCCAGAATTCTTTACTAGTGCATCTGAACTCAATACTATTTTTGAGGATTCAATTGATTGGACAATTAGCTCTTCTCCTCCGCTTCCGTGAATTGTTAAACTAGCTAAATCGATGCTAGAACTATCTTGAGCTAAAACTTGCAAAGATTTCCCTCCTTGCATAAGTAGACTCGTCACGCTATCAACATCAAGAAGGGCAGTACCCTCAAGTAAAATATCAGGACTGGATTCTCCAGTCGCTGAGTTTTTATATAAATAGTTAAGATTACCATCTACATATGTTTCTGATTTACCATACAAATATAGACGTAGACTTGCTGACTGTTGATTGTCGGCAGCTCTGGTTATATTCATATCACCGAATACCTTAAAAATAGCTTGACCCTTTACATGTAAGTCTACATTATACGGAGTATTCTGTGCATTCATATAAAAATTACCTGAAACATACATATAGGCAATAGCAACACTGCTTATGATTAGTTGACTATGGCCTGTTCCGGATGTATTGGTTAGAGTTAACTCAGCAACCGTGACTGGTGAAGACAGACTAAGCTGAAAGCCATCAATAGTTACAATGTCTCCCAAGCCAGGGACAAGTCCTTGATCCCAGACATTAGCATCCTCCCAAGCGCCATTGGCTACAGCATTAAAAAGGGCTGCGTGTACAAAATTTGCAAAAAATAAATTTAGTGCAATAAAAAGGAATAGTGAATTGGTTTTTTTCATGGATTTCTAGTTCTCAAAATTTAATTAGGTAAATGCTTGGACAATACTTTTTTTAGTATTAATCGAAAAAATCCTAAAGGATTCAATGCTTGTACAATTCATTAATATACCTAACCGCTCAAGCGATTATATACTTTGGGAGAAAAAATGGGAGATGTTGAAAGAAAGGGGAATAGTCAGGATAATAATAGTACAAATTTTTTGCCAAAAAAAAAAAGGGGCTTATACTATGTAACTTAGAATACACTAAGATTTTGGGATCTATATTAATTTGTGTCATGTTCAGGTATTTCTGAATTAGTGGCCTCAATGGAATAATCTTTGTATTCTATTCATTTAAGGAGACTAGATAGTTTCGACCCAAAATTAATTACATTAATGAGAATAATAAGAATCCTCATATTGCTTACAGGTTTTTCAATGTCAGCTTCCGCTAATATAGTGGATAGCCTGTTATTGATATTGGAGGACGAAAGTATAGTGAAGGATCAGAAGCAATTATGCTTATTAAACTTAGGAATGGCCCAGGCCTACCTATCTGCCAAATATGAAGATTATGAAAAAAGTGCGCATTATTTTAATATAGCATTTGTTTATGCTAAGGAAATAATGGACTATAATAATACAGCTCTTTGTCTTACAGGGGTAGGCTCAAGCTTTCGAAGAAGGAACATGTATCAAGAAGCGCTGAAAAGTTATTCTGAAGCGCTTGAATATAAGGATTTGGTAGAAAATGATAAATTAATATCTTCGATCTATACTTTTACATCTTCGGTTTATCAGTCGCTAGGAGATTATGAGAAGGCTTATGAGAATCAGATAAAGGCTCTTCTGATTGCTGAAGCAAACTCAGATTCACTATCTATTGCGAACGGGCAATATAATATAGGTTCTATATTTTATTATCAAGAACAGTATGAAAGTGCTTTAGAACACTATCAAAAGGCGATGGATTTATGTACAGCCTTGAAACAAGAAAGTTCTATTTATGCTTGTGTCGCAGCTCTAGGAACTACCTATGAGAAATTAGGTAACAATACTAAGAGTCTCGAATATAATTACCATTCCTTAAAAATGGCTGAAAAGTTAAATTACAAATCAGGTGTAGCTTATGCTAAAGGAAACATTGCAGCTAATTATAGAGAAAAAGGAGACTATCAAAAATCGGAGAAATTATTAAAAGAATCTATCTCAGCCAAATTAGAATTAGAAGACAAATGGGCTGTTATTGGAGGGCAAATCGACTTATCAAAGGTGTATCTACAATGGGGCAAACCTAAATTAGCTCTTCCAGTTTTGAAAGAAGCCTTGTTATTGTCTAAAGAAGTGGATTCTAAAGCGAGAAAACCTGAAATCTATAATTTGCTGGCAGAAGCTCATGATCATCTACAAAATATAGATCAAGCTTATTTCTACACCAAAAAATATATAGCTGTAAAAGATTCACTGATTAATGAAAAAACAGTGGAGGAAATGGGTAATGCTAAAAGGAGATTTGAAGCTGAAATCCAAGAGCAAGAAATTGCTATTCTAAAAACTGAAAATGAATTGCTCGGAAAAAATAAGAAAATCCAAAAGCTACAGGTATACATATTTGCTTTTGGATTGCTTGCTTTTGTGATGTTCCTTTGGTGGTATAAAAATAAGTTGAATTATCAAAACAGAATGAATCAGGTTTTGGAAGAGAAGAACGCTATCCTCAATCAGAAAAGTCAGGAAATTCAAATTAAAAATAAGCAGCTGGAACACTCCAATAAAGATTTGGCTCAGTTTGCCTACGTTGCTTCCCACGATTTGAAGGAACCTTTGAGAATGATCAATTCTTATACTACTTTGCTTGAACGTCGCTACAATGATAAACTGGACGACACCGGAAAGGAATTCATGCATTACATTACTGATGCTTGTAAACGTATGCAAATCTTATTAGATGATTTGTTGGATTTTTCTAGAGCGGGTACTCAGGCAGCTCCTGCGGAGTTTGTTTCTCTGTCAAATGTTATGGTTTATGTGGAGGCAAACTTGCGCCACCGTCTCCAATCATTAAATGCCACGCTTGAGGTTGAAAACAGCAATCTACCTGCTATAAAAGCACATCAATCGCAGTTGTTACAATTATTACAAAACCTAGTAAGTAACGGCGTCAAATTTAAAGGCGAGCGAGATCCAAAAGTGATCGTAGATTGTGTCAAAAAAGAAGAACATTATATCATTTCTGTAAAAGATAATGGTATAGGTATCTCCAAAGAAAATTTGGAGAAAGTATTCGAAATGTTCCGTCGCTTACACACCCGTGTTGAGTATGAAGGAACTGGTATTGGTCTGGCGACTTGTAAGCGTATCGTTACTTCTTGGGGCGGTGATATCTGGGTTGAATCCGTAGAAGGTGAGGGTAGTACTTTCTCATTTTCTGTTCCTCTTAGTATAGCTCAATACGAACCTGCGGGTCAACTCTTGGCTGCAGAAGTCTAAGCTATAATTTTAAACTTACCTTTGTTATATTCTTTTCTTTGTGCAATATCTGCACACCGTATTCCTGCCAATGCTTTTTTAGATGCAAAAGGTCTTCCTGTCAAAGGAGAGGTGAAATTATTTTACAAAGAACTTAACTCTGCACAGGCTATCATGCTCAGCGGAATTCCTATGGACTCTAAAGGGGGACAGTTGGAATCAGCTGCAATGTTTGAAATCCGTGCGACTCAAAATGATAAGCCTGTTTTTCCAAATCCAAATGCAACAATAGAAATTTTATTTCCTACGACACCAATTGGTACGGGTTTTTCATTTTACAACTATGATGAAGAAAAAGGAGAGTGGAACGACCAAGGTGTTGAACCATTAGTTGATCCACCTTTAAGCCCTAACACTATTTGGAATTCGATGAATTCTTTCGTACTAAATAGAGGTCGTGAAATTCCTAGGCCAATAGGTTTGTCATTAGATGCTTTTGCTAAAAAGGATCGGAGATTTAGAGGGAAAGAAAGAGGCCTTCAAATACGACTTCACGCAGATAAGCGATCAAAATCATGGATGGGTTTGAGCTTTGAGGATTTGAGAAAATTAAATAATCTCAATTGGGTATACGTAGGTGATCAATCACGTAGTAATTTGAAAAAAATAAAAAATAGAATAAGTAAAATACGTTCCTGTAATAACACTATGTTTTCTAATGCTTTAGGTACAGTTAATAAAGAACGTGTATTGACGGATTGTTGGTTGACACCTGATTATGAAAATGATCATTTCTTGATGCACCTAGCTACACTATCAGATACCTTGCACTTGCCTGTAGTTCCTTTTACCTTCGCGGGTGATTATCAGGAGCAAAAACAGTTGGCAAAACTCTTTTTGAAATACGAATCACGTTTTGCTGACCGCCAAAAGGATTGGCAAAAGAAGTTAAGACAGTTTTATGAAGCAGCTGAAAAAGATGTTGCTGAAGGTGAAGCAGATTTGATTAAGAGCTTAACTGCCGATTTTAAATCTGATGATGGATTGAAAAAACCAAGACAGGTACAAGTTGTTACTTTTGGAATCTGTAATATAGATAAAGTAATACCGATGATGAGTGAAGAGATATTGGTACAATGTACTGATGCATCTGGTACAAAACTAAAGATTAAATCCATCACCATTTGCAATGAAAGGGTACGTACCGTTATGGACTTTCCAGGGGCTATTATTCAGGTGCCTTCATTTAAGCAAAACTCTATGCTGGTTAAATTTGAAGACGGAAGAGTTGCCTCTATAAAACCTAAGGAGTTTAAACGTGGAATCAATTTAAGAAAAAATACGGCTAACTATTCGGTCAGCCCCTTTATCGAGAAATCACTTGAAGATGTTTATAAGGATTTCATGGCTTCTAACTGATAGCTTGCTTTTAATAAGAGAAAGGGCTTAAGTTCTTTTGCTCTAGCCCTTGTTGGACTCAATGTTTAATGGAAGTTTATATGTAGGGGTGTTCTCATTCCTCTTAGAGGCTTAAAGTAGGGGAAGGGAGGATTTAGAACAATCTCCATCAAAACAAAACATAATAGAATGAAACTGCTTAGCTGCTTACTATTAAGCTTCTCATTATTGCTGCTGCAAAACAGTAGACCATTCTGGCTTGACCTTACCAACAATTCTGGGCACAAAATTGGTCAATCAAATTCAGCTACTCTTTGCACACCAACTAAGGCTGAGCAAAAGATAGATCCCGAATCTATCGACTTTGATTTACTGGAAACAAGTCTGCTGGCCGCAATTGAAAAGCAACGGCCCAAATTACACAATTCCAATTTTAAGATCACAAAAGTACTAAGGAAAATAAGTGTTGATTTGCTCTCCCGATATTCCTATAGCAACATTAAGTACGCTATGCGGAAAAATAAACTACCCACTCGTAAATGGAAACGAATAGTAGCTCAAGGCGATTTTAATGGTACTTACAAGACTATCGCAGTTGCCACCGCTCCTTTGTATGAATATCCAAAAAGAGCCAAGGTCTATCATGATCAGTCGGATAGTGAACATCCCTTTTATTACATGCAAAGAAAAAAACAAATACCTCTCTCGACACATACCTACGAAACCTTAGTTGACTATCTTTTAAAAAATGCTGCTTTTTCAGATTTTAAAAAATTATTTAAATCCAAGGGACTTAGTGAATTGGGGTATGCCTTTCGGTTGGAGGATAGGGGAGATGCTAAGATGCCTTATTTAAGTCTTGCTATTATTGGAGGGGGATATCGACTGGAACGACTGAGAGCCGAGTAGCTGGACTGTTCTTAACTAAAATTAAGAGCTTTACTAGATCATATTTGGCAACACTTATAGTTACTTCTGGTGCATTTTTACTTTCATTTTAATTTGCATTTTCATTAGAGATTATGAGTGGAGATTTTGTATAGGAACCAAATAGAGATTTTTTATTCTACCGAGGAACACCTAGAGCCTGATAGCCTTAGTTATCAGGGCGAGGATGTGACGAAAGTAGAATGAAAAAGGCCATTTGGGCTCCATACAAATTCTCTAGTCATAATCTCTATTCATAAGACTTTTCGTATTTTCGCACAAAGATTTTCTTTCCAATTTATTTAATTTAATCTGTGAGCAAAAAATACGGAAATACTTGGTGGGGCCAACAATGGCTAAATGCCTTGTCCAACATCGACTTTTCCAGCCGCCTTCCTCGTGGTCGTACCTACGCCAACAAAGGACTGGTGAGTGATATCCGTATCAATGGCAATCAGTTCTCTGCAGATGTTCAGGGTAGTGATATTGACCCCTATAAAGTGCATTTTTTCCTTCCTGAATTTTCGATAAATGATAAAGCCACGCTCATTGAATTGGTGACAGAAAATCTCCTTTACCTTACCAAACTACTCAATCGTGAACTTCCAATCGAATTAAAACAAGCTTGTGATTATTACGATATTCAATTGTTTCCAAATTCGTGGAAAGACTTAGATGGCGCATGTGACTGTCCAGACAGAGCAGTCCCCTGCAAACACATGGCTGCAGTGCTCTACTTGATCGCTAATGAGATAGACAAAAATCCTTTTCTCATTTTTCAATTACATGGTTTTGATTTGTTTGAAGAATTACAAAAAGAAGGCTATGCGGCTCAGGGCCAAAAAGAAATTGCGATTCTCAGTATCTCATCACTACAGAAATCATTTGACAAAGATCGGTATACCAATGATTGGGATGACGAAGTCTACCAACAATTAGATTTCTCAAGGTTGCCTGATTGCAGAGAGAGTCTCATGACCATTCTTACAGAAAATCCAGTTTTTTATCCCAAAGGAGATTTCAAAAAAGTATTGGACTTAGCTTATACCGCTGTTGCTAAAAAGCTATCCAAAGTTGCAAAAGAATCAGAAGAGCAGCCAGATATTTTACGGATGGATCAGGTCGAAGATATTGACTTGTTACTCGATGAAGATATGGGATTTGTCAATGCAACGTTGCGCTCAGCGAATGGGGAAGTTGTTCTGTCCTTTGATGAACAAAAAGATTTAATGATTTGGTTGGCTTCTATTCCAATGGATCTGTTCAACACTTTTTCGCCAAGACTAAAGAGCCTTCGTTTCTTATATCAATTTTCAATTAAGCTTTTGCAAAAAGCTGCGGTAGTTCCTCAATTAATTAAAATAGGGGAGGCTACTTTCAAAATACGTTGGATGCCTGCTTTGCTCAATCCGATCGTACGAAGTATCCACGATGGTGTGAAGTCAATTATTGCGACTGATATGCTGTTCTATAAAAATGGAAAAGCTGTAAACGAACCAATTGATGCGGATAAAATGCCCGCTTTGATGTCGCTTTTTCTGACTTATTTGATGCAGGAAAACCACGGACTTAATACTCGCTTTGGGGAGCATGAAATGGGGCATTTGTTTTTGAATGCTGCGCGCACTCAATTTCAGACTTATGAATCAAAAGCTTACCCAACAGCGATTCAACTTTGGCTAAATAAATTATTCATTGCCGATAAAGTATTTGTACCTGTCATTCAAGTGGACGATGAAGGTGATGAAGGTTTTTTGGTGAATATAGGTATTCAAGATAAATCAGATGGTTTGAAACCACCAATACCTTTACAAGAAATTTTAGAGGATGATCAGTACAGAGAATTGCGAGTGGATGCACTGCGCGATTTGTCTATTTTATCGGACTACTTTCCTGCGGTCAAAAAATTGATTAGCTCGAAGGGAAAAGAAAAATTGTTTTTTGGACCAGACGAATTTGTACCGGTACTTTTCAAAATAATTCCAACCATTCGTTTGTTCGGAATCAAGGTCTTATTGCCAAAAGCTTTACGCAAATTATTTAGACCTCGTATGACTATTCAACTTGGCGCAAAAAAAGAAACAAGCGAGGTCAAGAAGAAAAAGTCTAAAGTGAATATGGGCGAAATGCTCAACTTTCAATGGCGCATTGCAGTAGGTAATCAGCAGCTAACAGAAAAAGAATTCACTGATTTAATCAACGAATATTCCGGTATTGTCAAACTCAATGATGAATATATCTTCTTTGATGAAAATGAAATAAAAGCGCTGATTGAAAAACTAAGAAGCCCGCCACCGATGCCTAAATTTCAAATGCTGAAAGCTGGTATTACGGAGACTTACGAAGGTGCTAGGATTACACTTGATGCCAATGCTAAAAAGCTCATGAAGCGTTTGAAAAAAGGAGAAGGGATTACTATCCCAAAAGGATTGAAAGCGACCTTAAGGCCTTATCAATTAAGTGGTTACGAGTGGATGTACAAGAATTCAAAACTAGGTTTTGGAAGCTTAATCGCCGATGATATGGGACTTGGTAAAACCTTACAAATCATTACTATTTTGCTAAAGCTAAAAGAAGATGGTTTACTGGAAAAGCAAAAGGCATTAGTGATTGTTCCCACTACTTTATTGACGAATTGGGAAAAAGAAGTTGCACGCTTTGCACCTGACCTAAAGTTGCATACTTACCACGGAAGCAACAGGAATATCAAACCGCTAGAAGAAGCAAATGTATTGCTAACTACCTACGGAGTAGCTCGAGCAGAAACGACACTTTTGCAAAAGCTAAAATGGCATGTAGTAGTAATTGACGAAGCGCAAAACATTAAGAACCCCGGTACTGCACAAACCAAGGCCATCAAAAAAATAGCTGCTGATATTAAGATCGCAATGAGTGGTACGCCCGTTGAAAACCGCTTGAGTGAATACTGGAGTATTTTTGATTTTACCAATAAAGGTTATTTGGATTCGCTCCCGAAGTTTAAAGAAAACTATATTCGGCCCATTGAAATAGATAGAAATCTGGTACAGTTGGATAAGTTTATGGCGATCACAGAACCATTTATTCTACGTCGATTAAAGTCAGATAAATCGATCATAAAGGACCTACCAGAAAAAATTGAGAAAGATCAATATTGTGAACTCTCACCGGAGCAAACTGCTATTTATCAGAATGTAGTAAACAGTACAATGAAAGCGATTAAAGAAGCCGAAGGTGCCTCTCGAAAAGGTCTGGTTCTTAAGTTGATTACTACCTTGAAGCAAGTCTGTAATCATCCGCGCCAATATCTCAAAAAAGGTTCGATTGATTCTGAGCTTTCCGGAAAAACGAAATTACTTTTTCAACTCATCCGTAAAATTCAAATTACGAATGAGAAGACACTAATTTTTACGCAGTATCAGGAGATGGGCAAGATATTGGCCGAGATGTTGGAAGATGAGTTTAATTTTTCTGTCCCGTTTTTGCATGGGGGAGTGAGTCGAAAAGGTCGTGATCAAATGGTCCAAGATTTTCAAAATAACCGAGCAACACGTATTTTAATTTTATCCTTAAAGGCTGGTGGTACTGGCTTGAATCTAACGCAGGCAAGTAATGTCATTCATTTTGATTTGTGGTGGAATCCAGCGGTGGAAGCACAGGCTACGGATCGTGCGTATCGGATTGGCCAGAAGCGAAATGTAATGGTACATCGTTTTATTACACAGGGTACCTTTGAGGAAAAAATTAATGAATTGCTTTTACAGAAAAAGGATTTAGCTAATCTGACGGTGGCAACAGGGGAGAAGTGGATTGGAGAGTTTTCGGATGCGGACTTAGCGGATTTGGTGAGCCTTTGATTTAAAATAGGAATAGGATAGAGTTGCCAACAGAATCAAAACTAAAGCTGTAATTTGTATTGCCACTGATATTTAAACTGAAATTGTTATGATAGACTTAATGATCGTACTGGCTTATTTTTGCATTATTTTCGTTGTAGCCTTATCTGGACGAAGCAGTAAAGAAGTGACCACAGAAGCGTATTTTTTAAGCAATCGAAATCTAAAGTGGTATTCCATAGCTTTGTCCACTGTTGCTACCAATATTAATGGATATCAATTTTTGGGGATGATGGGCTCCGCGTATTTGTATGGACTAGCGCAGGCGAGTTTAGAGATCAACGCGATTCAGGGGATTTTGATGGCAGCTTTTATTTTTGTGCCTATGTATCTGAAAGATAGAGTAGTGACCATCACACAATTCATTCAAAAGCGTTTGGGCAAGCGTGTAGCCTTATTCTATTCCATCGCTAATATCATTTTATTTTCAACCATAACATTGGGAGCTGCTCTATTTTGGGGAGCCTATGCAGCAGATTTGGTTTTTGCAGATTATCTAAAGTTTATTCATGAAGATAGAATAAAACGAATCGCGATCCTTGTACTTGGTTTAGGTGTCTTTTCCGCTATTTATACCCATTTAGGAGGCTTGGCAGCAGTTGTAAAAACAGACATCATTCAATTTGTAATTTTATTGTTGGGTGGTTTTGTAGTCTTGTTTACAGCTGTCCATCATCTTGGTGGTTGGTCGCAGCTTTATGTAAAAACACCAGATTTGATGCACTTGCATTTACCCGCCAGCCATGAGAAATTACCATGGACACACATCTTTGGTTTGTTTTTACTCAATATAAATTATTGGTGCGCCAATCAGACGGTGGTCCAACGTTCTTTGGCTGCCAAAAGTTTGAAAGAAGCGCAGACTGGTTTGATGGTAGGAGGAATGATCAAATACGTAATGGCGGTCTTAATTGTGGTGCCAGGAATTGCACTTTATGGTATTTTACAGGAAAGTGGAACACCCCTTGCAGAGCCAGACTTAGCTTTTCCTTATTTGGTAAAAACCTATTTGCCAGAAGGTTTGAAAGGAATTATTCTTTGTGCGTTATTTGCTTCCTTGATGAGTACGGTAGATTCTACCTTTAATTCTTTAGCTACGCTTTTTTCAATTGATATTTACAAAGAGTATATCAATAAAAAAGCAACAGACAAACAGGTCGTTCAGGCAGGACGAAACACCATTTTAATTGCTTTAATAACTGGTGTTTTGATGGGCTTTGTATTATTGTATGTGAAGTTTGAAAACCCAGAAGCTGCTTTTACACATACCTTAAATGAATTAAGGTATTTTATCAATTGTGGAATTGTGGTCTTGATTTGCGCCGCTGCATTTTTGGTGGCACCAAACCATAGAATCGCATTGATTGCTTTTCTTTCAACGATCCCTTTACATTTGTTAATTGGCGGATTTGCTTTTATTGGCTTTGAAGGACTGTTCCCTGATATGAATTATTTTGTTCGTGCTGGTTGGGTTATTTTAATAGCCTTTTTGTTATTGACAGCTGGTAGTCTGCGTGGCGGATTTAGATCTTGGGGCGACCTATTAGTCGTAAGCAAAGAAGCCAGTCACGTTCGATTGATTGGGATTGGATTACTGGTTTCGCTAGTGCTTTTACATATCATTTTCCATTAAAAAAATAAAACAACGACCTAAGCTATTTTTAATGAAAGGAAGATTTAGTTTAGCTAAGAAAGACAACTGTTATTGTTCCTGAGCTGGCCCTGTTACTTCCGAATTCCTAAGCCCAGCGGCGTTTCCGGTTCACTTTCTGGAATCCGACCTTGTACCAGCGGCATCGAAATCGTATTAATCTCTGGTAGCACATATTTGGCAAACAAGCGACACTCATCCAAATGGGGATAACCCGAAAAAATAAAAGAGCGAATTCCCATATCCATATATCGCCTAATTTTTGAAAGAATTTGATCCGGTGTTCCAACCAAAGCTGCACCACAACCAGATCGTGCCCGACCAATTCCAGTCCAAAGGTGAGGCTCTACAAAACCATCATTATCAGCGCTATTTCTCATGTCTGTCTGTCGAGAAACACCGTATGATTTAGCATCTAAAGCCCGTTCTCGAATTTCTTTTCCAGCATCAGCATCAACTTTTGTCATCAGCTTTTTGGCGAAAGCCTTAGCCTCATCTTCTGTCTCACGTACAATCACATGTACGCGCAAACCAAAGTCAACGGTACGGCCATAAGTCGCAGCTTGGGCACTCATATTAGACATTAGTCCCTGAATTTTTTCTTCTGTTTCTGGCCACATCAGATAGACATCACAATGTTCTGCACAAAGGTCAACACCAGGAGGGGAGTAACCTCCAAAGTATAATAGCGGGCCACCATTTTGTTGATATGGTTTGACTGGATCTGTAGCTAATTGGATGTTGTAAAATTGACCTTTAAAGTCGATGTGCTCTTGTGTCCAAGCTTGTTTCAATATTTCGATTACTTCACGTGAGCGTTGATAGCGATCAGCAGAGCTCAATTCAGTGCCCGGTAAATTAGAAGAAATAATATTGATGGTGAGCCGACCTTGTAGAATATGATCCAAGGTAGCAATGGCACGCGCTAGCATTGGAGGGTGTACTTCTCCACAACGAATTGCGGCAAGTAAATTAATGTTTTTTGTAAGTGGAGCTACAGCCGAGGCAAAGGTCATCGTGTCCTGTCCAACTTGATAAGAGGAAGGACATAAAATATTTCGATAACCTAGTTTATCAGCGGTCAACAAAATCTCGGACGTGTTTGCCCAATTACTTTTGTGCGCCATGCTGTGTGCTCCAAGAAACTCATCGTCACCATTGCAAATTGGTGCAAACCAGGAAACTTCAGCGCCGTCTATATTTCTTGATCGAACGTTTATACTCATTTTTATTTCAATTTTAATCGTCTAAGCAATCTCTTCACCGGTAGAAGCTTTCCAAAGTACATACCATTCTTCTCTTGATAATTTAAGCTTCAAAGATTGCATCGCATCTTTAACTCGTTCTAATTTGGAGGTACCCAATACTGGGATAATCCCTGCAGGATGCATCAGTAACCAAGCCATTAAAAGTTGATCCAATTGAACACCATGTTTTTCAGCCATAGCTTTGCCAATCGACTGAATGCGTGTAATTTTTGGGTCATCGCTCTCTTGAAAAATAGTGCCACCTCCTAAAGGAGACCAGGCAGTTGGTCGAATACCATGTTTTTGACATTGTAGCAAAGTACCATCTTCAAAAGGATTTAAATGCATAATTGAAGCTTCAATCTGATTGTTGACTAAAGGTGTAAATTTATTGAGCAGGTCAAACTGAACAGGAGTGAAGTTGGATACACCAAAGTGTAAAACCTTTCCAGATGTCTTCAATATTTCAAAAGCTTCAGCAATCTCGTGTGGATCCATTAAGTAATCAGGACGATGAATAAGCAACAAGTCGATGTGGTCTGTCGACAAATATGCTAATGATTTTTCGGCGGAGGCGATAATATGTTCCTTTGAAGAGTCGTACGATTTGATAGTATGATTGGCTCTGTTTTCAGAAACGAGTTTAATTCCACTCTTAGTGGTCAACTGAATTTTACTTCGGAGATCTGGTCGCTGCTGCAAAAGTTTTCCAAAATCAGCTTCAGTGCTGTAGTTGCCGTAAATATCCGCATGATCGAAGTCCTTGAGTCCTAGCTCTAGACAAGCCTCAACAAAAGCCTCAAGTTGCGCGCTTGTCATCTTTGCTCCCCATTCTCCCAAGCGCATGGTGCCTATAATAAAAGGACTGAAGTTAAGTGTAGGTGTAGACATAGGATATTGATTTTGAACTAATATTAAAATGAAAAGTAAAATTAAAATTAAAACACACTAATCTATCAATTGTATTGAAAATGTTTCCGTTCAATGCTGATTAGAATAGTGGTGGTAGTTGCAGTCGAAAAGGGAATGGTAAGACGAGTTCAACTGTGAGTGAAGCCATGCGAAGCTCACCTTAAAGAGTATTCCAATGCTCATTCCAATGGGACATAAAAAAACGGAACTGCAATAATTGCAGCTCCGCAGGATGGTCAAGTTTAAATCCACTAAGTTTTATCTTCGTTTGTAAACGAATATTCCATTAAAATAAATTGACCAACTAATTACTTTCCTTATTTTCCAAAAACAACCTTAGCTTTTGCAAAATGAGAATCGCTAGTTAGTAATAAGAAGTACATTCCAGTAGGGTATTGTGAAATGTCAAGATTGGTATTCTGACCGTTTAGTTGCCAGTTTTTCATGACTTTACCATTCGAATTTACCAAATCAATAGATACACGCTGGTTGATCATCTCTTCTGGGAATTCAAGATTTAATTGATTGGTTGCAGGATTTGGGAATACCGAGAGGACTGTTTCATTTAAGTCTTTTACAGAAGTTAGGTCTGGTAATAATACTGCATTAATCACGTGAACTACACCATTGAGTGTGCGTATGTCTGCTACGGTAACCTGTGCATTATCAATGAATACACCGTCAGAATTGATCGTAACTTCTACATCTTGACCATATACTGTGGTCGCCATCATTCCGTCACTTAAATCTGTTGATAGTACTTCTCCTGATACTGCATGGTGCAACAAAATACTTGCTAAGTTACCTGTTGGGTCCGCTAACAAGGTTGCTAAAGTGCTTGGATCGAGCATTGCAAATGCATCGTCCGTCGGTGCAAATAAAGTAAATGGACCATCGCCACTTAGAACATCATCTAGTTCAGCAGCAATCACTGCAGTTTCTAGCGTATTGTGATCTGGGCTATTTACCACGACATCAACTACTGTAGAGGCAGGTGGTAGCAAAACTGCGTCAATGACGTGGACCACACCGTTTGTACCCGCAAGGTCTGCGACGGTCACCATAGCGTTGTTAATCATGACGCTAGATGAAAGATCGACTTCAATGTTTTGTCCCAATAGAGTAGTGGCAGACTGACCATCAGAAAGATCAGTTGATAATACCTCAGCTCCGAGTACGTGGTACAAAAGAATGCGTTGAAGATCTCCTGTTGGATCAGCTAATAAAGCGTCAATCGTCGCTTGGCCTAATAGATCAAACGCAGCATCTGTAGGTGCAAATACAGTAAACGGTCCGGCACCACTAAGCGCGCCATCAAGTTCTGCAGCAATAACAGCAGCTTCCAAAGTGTTGTGATTAGGGCTGTCGACAATAAGCTGAACAACAGTTTGTGAAAAAGCAAATAAACTTGTTAACACAAACATAAAGGTAATAGTGAATTTCTTAGTCATAATGAGTTGATTTAATTTTTTTTAGTAATCAGTGATTTTCATAAAAGTTGTCAAAATAATTTTCGAAAACTTCATTAGTTTATAGGGACAGTTTGAGACAACTGTCAGTTTTAAAAGAATAAAAATTTTATTATTTGTTACCTGATATTTAGAAGGACTTTGTTTAGCCCAATACTAAAGTGTTGGCGGTTGATACGAGTATTGTAAGCATCTTGTTTGAATATTGGATTAATGCCAGCTACTCGTTCGTAATTTAAGATAATCGCAAAGTCACTACGCCATTGTATACGGGCTCCCAGTCCGAGGCGATAGTCATAATGCCATTTTGTTATATTTGGAGCCATAAAGCTAGAAGATTCAGAATCGTCATACTGAATAGCTGAATGGTGCGTGTCAATTGATTTTATTTTATTTGAAATTCCGCTAAGGTAATTGACCCCAAATCCGGCTTTCAATATTGGACTGATGATCCGTTTTTTTCCAAGAGGGTAGTACTCAAGATTTAGCGGCACACTAAAGTTTCGGATGCTATGTCCGGAGTGAAAATCTACTAATAATTCTACTGGATCGTCTCCAACTTCTTCGCCACGTTCAAATCTGAATTCAGCACCTGCCAGGCCATAAGGAGTTGCTAAGCTAAGGGCATAGGCATTGCTAGGGTCTGTTCCTTCATCAGCAGGATTGTAGTTGAGTTCACTGTTGTGTCCCGAAGAAATATTAATTTGCTCATAGTCCAATCCTGTGCTTAGTGCAAAGCGACTGCCTAATGGGACAGCAACATCGACATCTAGTAAGTACCCAAATTCGTTAGTATAATTAAAGTCGAAAGGGGATAAATCATTTGTGTAGTTTTTGCTAATTTCATGTTTCCAATAAGAAGCACCAATGCTGGCAGTTATGGAAATTGGAAACGCTGATTTAGGCTGATCTAATTCATCGTTTAAGTTTAAGTCGACTTCCTTAATTGATGCTGCCGTTGTTGTTAAATCGAGACCAATAGGATCAACTGTGATCAGAGAGCTTGCTTCATCATTAGTAATGAGCTCAAGTGTAGTACCGCTGTTGGTAGTTTCTTTCTGATCTTGAATACTAATACTCGTCGGCAACGAATTTTGATTTACTGGGATAGCCTCTTGTTTTTGGATTAACTCATTGGCAAGCTTTGTCTTGTCGGTACTCTCTTTAAATTTATTAGCATCTAGTCGGTCGCTACTTGTTGTAGATTTATGTTTTTTGTTAGCTGTAATTGCAGTCTTTTGTTTATTTGTTTCAGTACTACTTACTGTTTGTTCAGCTGCTAATTTGCTGTTGGTGACTTTTTCTGTCAATTGGCTAACTGCTGCATTGTTAACTGTAGGAATATGATACTTTTTAGAAGAGCTATCTGATGATTCATTTATGGTTGAGCTGCCATTTGTATTAGAAGATTGAATCAATTGGCCAATAGAATTATTTTCTATTGAGTCCTCTGAATTACTTAAAAAGTTGTTACCTTTTAAAAGCATGATACCAAGTAGTAAAACGAATAAGCCAGTTACTGTCCATATCCATAATACAGCCCGCCGTTTACCATCCTCACGAACGGTACTATCGGCAATGTTTTGCCAAACGATGTCATCAGGAGTATTCCATTCTCCCAAGGGCAGGTCTTCGCTATTAAAGCGATCTTTCCATATGTCGTCCATTCTATCCATAATGGTGCTGTTGGGAGTTGTGATTAGTTAAAATTTTTTTCTTTAATATATTTCTGGCCTTCATCAGTTGAGATTTAGAAGTACTGACAGTAATGCCTAGTTGTTCTGCAATCTCTTTGTGGCTGTAGCCATCGATCACGTACATATTGAAAATAGTTCGATATCCTGGAGGTAACAATGATATAATTTGTAGCATTTCTTGAAGAGACAATTTAGATAATACATCCTCGGTATTATTTTCAACATGTATGGCCTCTGTCATACTTACAAAATATAAAGTTCCTTTTCGCAAATCCATCAAGCATGTATTGATGGTTACTCTTTTCATCCAGGTGTATAAAGCGCCTTTAGTGTGATCAAACTGTCCAAGGTTTTTATAAATACTAATAAAAGCCTCTTGTAAATAATCCTGAGCATGATCTCTCTCTTTGGCATATCTCAAGCAAATCGTAAAAAGATTGTGCTTATAGGCCTCATAGAGTTCTCTGAAAGCAGCTTCGTTTCCGTTAGCTGCCTTTTTTGCAAGAATTATATGTTGGTCAGTTTTATTCACAAGGTTGCGTTAGTTTTGTAGTTCGTAATCATATATGCAGCTATGAGTAGATTGGTTGCCTGACTAAGAAAATTATTTTTTGATATGTTCGAAGAACGTGATGTGGGTGCATCTAAACTAACCCAGAATCATCTGTATTGTTCACCTTAGTTCACTTGAAATGGCTGATTCGTATTGGGTTTCTTTGTTTTGAATAAGCTTTTAGATCCTTATGGCAGTTAAGCCTATTCAATCCTTTAAGTCAAGCAGAAAAAAGAAAAGTAAAAACGATCTGAAATTTTTATTGTAAATCTTATATCTTGTCCCCTGATCTTTAGTTTTTAACTAAAACAACTTCATTATTACAAAATAAACCACCATGTCAAAACAAGAAAAAAATGCTTATA
Organism: uncultured Saprospiraceae bacterium; assembly: GCA_937921775.1. Classification (GTDB taxonomy): domain Bacteria; phylum Bacteroidota; class Bacteroidia; order Chitinophagales; family Saprospiraceae; genus CALGLS01. Next base: position 9,734 of record CAKZUK010000134.1, on the reverse strand, counting down.
TCCTCGGAACGGATAAGGCTGAACTTCATCGCCTAGGGCTTCAGCATCAAGTATGGTCTAGTGAAGCTCGGCGAGGTTGGGAGCTTGCTGAATTTAGCGCAGGACAACGAATTCTTGATTTGGGTTGTGGCCCTGGATTTTGCACACAAGATCTCGCATATATGTTAGGTGAGCAAGGAGAGGTGATCGGGATTGATAAATCAAAAGCTTATATCGATTTCTTAAGTCGTACTACTAAATTACATGGCTTGAACATAAAAGCGGTCTGTTCTGACTTTGATGATATGGAACTCGAAGAGGAAAGTCTAGATGGAGCATACTGCCGTTGGGCTTTAGCTTGGATATCTAATCCGGAAGAGATTATTGCGAAAGTAAGAAGGGCCTTGGTTCCTGGAGGTGCATTCGTTGTTCAGGAATACTACGATTGGTCTACCTTGCAAACTGAACCCAGTTTCCCAAATCTAGATAAATGTATAGCTGCAGCTTTGAATAGCTTCAAATCATCAGAAAGTGAAATAGACATTGGAAGAAATATTCCAGAACTGTTTTACAATCAAGGATTAGAAGTCATTAATATTCGGCCTATGACTAAGCTTGCGACTCCGGAAAGCTTAACTTGGCAATGGCCAAAATCTTTTTTCAATATCTATCTTCCTCGTTTGGTTGAAATGGGATTACTCAATGAAAAAGTTTGTAAAGAAGGACTGGAAGAAATGGATGAATTGGAGTATTTACCAGAAGCGACTATCCTTTGTCCACATATGGTAGAGGTGATTGGGGTCAAAGCATAAGAAGGGGAAGCTGCCCCGCTGGAAGATAGCTGGGAATGGGAATGTCTTTTAACACGATTTTCTCCTAGCTTTGTGCTCTAATTCAGAAGTACTGCGATTGCAACTTTGACTAGCACTGAACATGAGAATAGGATAGACTCAAAAGAGTGCCTTAAACAAGCACAATTATAAAGCCCCTATCTTCATTTAGTCCTTTGATCTGTATATCTTTACGAATATTAGAAATTTATTTAGCCTGTTGGTTTAGGAGTATCATTCTGCTTTTGATACCACGGGTTTTCCAATTTAACCATTATGACGATAAAAATAATTAAGAACAGATCAGATATTGGAGCCGGTACCCGTGGCTCTGATATGGGGATTGATGCCATAGAAATTGCTGCTATCAATCAAGGAAATGATTTTTTCAATCGCTATCCTTTTGAAGATGTTCCCACCTCGAATGAATCTATTTACGATAAGGTCAAGAATTCTTTTGCAAAACGAATTGGACAGGTAGTTAATCAATGCAGTACGCTAAGTGCTTGTATAATGAAAAGTATTGACAACGATTATTTCCCTTTGGTTTTGTCTGGAGATCACTCTTCTGCTTTAGGTACGATTAGTGGTGTAAAAGCTGCGGCACCAGAAAAACGTTTAGGGGTTGTATGGATTGATGCTCATGCTGATTTGCATTCACCTTATACTTCTCCTTCCGGAAATATACACGGTATGCCATTGGCTGCATCAATTGCTGACGATAATATGGATTGTAGCACAAATGTAGTAAGCGACGAAACACAAAAATTTTGGAACGCCATGAAAAATATTGGCGTTGATGGAGCGAATATAAAGGCAGAAGACATTGTCTTTTTCGGTGTACGTGATACCGAAGAACCGGAAGATAAGCAAATCGAAAAATTCGGTATCAAAAATTTCATGGTGGCAGAAGTTCGACATCGCGGATTGAAAGTTTGTGTAGACGAGGCATTAGAACGACTCAAAGATTGTGATTGGATTTATATATCGTTTGATGTTGATAGCCTTGACTGTGATTTGATTTCGTATGGAACTGGTACACCTGTCGCAAAAGGATTTGATCAGCACGAAGTGATTGAAATAATCAATGGTTTGATGGCTTCAAATAAAATAGCTTGTCTCGAGTTTGTAGAAGTAAATCCATTGTTGGATAATAAAGGGAATAAAATGGCAGAAACTGCTTTTGAAGTTTTAGATGCGGTGAATTTGTCTCAAGTGTAAAACGTAAGGAATGAAGGTGATAAGATTTGAATGATAGATGAGATGCGAAGCCCGCTATCGGATGTCTCTCAAACTTTCAAATGATTAAAAATTAAGAAGCATGTATAGCAAAACAAAATTTATTTTTTTCGGTCTATTCTTCAATTTATTCTTTTTTGGATGTGGAACGCCGGAGGCGAATACTGATTCGGATTTTGTTACATCAGATGCCAAAGCCGTTCAAGATGAAGCAATACAAAGCGAGGAAGATGATGATTCATTTACTATAAGTTCCTACAAAGCAAATAAAGCTGGGGCTGTAGAAGTAGGCTTTAGTGATACGACTCTTGTATGGAAGAACAGTAAGATGGGAACGAAGAAATACAATGCCAGCAGACCTTCTTTTGGTTATAAACTTACGAAGCCACATACCAAAGCTAAGTTGGATAAGCAACTCCGTGAAATTTCAGGGATTGCCTATGATGAAACCAATGCTCGTTTGTTAGCCGTAAATGATGAGGTTGGAAAAGTATATACTTTACATCCGGCTAAAGGTGATATTATTAGTCAACAAAAATTCGGTTACCCAGGAGATTACGAAGACCTTACTTTAAACGGCGAGTTTTTGTACGTCGTTAAAAGTGATGGCTTAATCAATGTACTCAGTGCTGTAACTTTGACCTCTGTTCAAAAAATGAATTCCGGTTTGTCTACTTCCAACGATGTAGAAGGAATTTGCTATGATGGAATAAGTAAGCGCTTATTGCTCGCCTGCAAAGCTGATCCAGATAGCCGTACAGCGGATGCACCTAAAGGCTCTCGTGCCGTTTATGCTTTTGATCCACTTAGTCAAAGCCTTGATCAAAATCCATTTTTACTCATCACAAAAGATGCACTAGAAGATTTTGTAAAAACACATGCCAACAAAAATACCAAGAAAAAGCGCCTTAAGAAATTTGTAAAACGAGCAAAAGAAATTGCACCTTCAGCTATTGGAATTCATCCTATTTCCGGAAAAATTTATGTACTTTCTTCTGTTGGTAAGCTTCTGCTTGTATTCAACCGTGATCAACAAATCGAACATATTGAATTTCTTAATTCAAAAATTCATAAACAACCTGAAGGTTTATCTTTTGCTTCAAATGGAGATCTATTTATTAGCAATGAGGGGCAAAGTGGGAAGGGAGTTGTCTATCGCTTTCGGTATCAACCCTAGATGAATGGGAATTGGAATTAGAATCGAAATTAGAATGCACTTTTATCGCGGAGCCTTGCGACAGAAGTGCATTCTAATTCTAATTGACTTCTTCCCTAACTTGCAACACAATCTCAACCCGTCGATTTCTAGCTCGTCCTTCGGGTGAAACATTACTAGCTCTCGGTTGAGATTCACCAAGTCCTTCAGTAATAATGTGCTTACTAAAATCTGGTAGCTTCTTTAGGATGAAAACCTTAATGGCTAGTGCTCGTCGTTCCGATAATATCAAATTGTATTCTTCACTCCCGCGACTATCAGTGTGCCCTAAGATGGAAAGCTGACTAGGATCCAATGCCACAATAGTTTCAACAAGTGAATCAAGTGTCAGGATATAATTAGGTTTAATGATGGCCTTGTCAAAATCAAAAGCAATGTCCGGAATCTCGAATCGAATCTCTTTAGTAGATTTTTCTGCAATTGTAGGTATTTCTTCAATTGGTTCGGGCTCGATTTCAAGTTTGTTGACACCTTTGTTGTACGTGTGCCTCTCATCGGTGGAGTAGAGGAGCTCCTTGTTGCGGTGATAGTTGTCACAAAGTCGGAATGAACTGCTGTCTTTTGGAACGAGTTGTATTTTGTCAATCAAACAAACGATATCACCTTTTACATTGGCTCTATGTGCAGAAGTATATTGCTTGCTCGCAAGCGCGTTGAAATTGCCTAGAGACATAAAGGTTTCATCTCCATTTGCAGTATAGTTTAATTCAAATTTTCGCCAACCGCTGGAGTCTTTTTCTAATTCTGTTTCATTGGAAACGAGCAAGGAAGGTTTTAAGCCAATTGGATTATTTGTCCGACTAATCATTTCCTGATCGTTGAACAAAATACCAATTTCGTAGTCATCGACAATTAAGGGTTTGACATGAAAGCTCAGTACGTATTCTTCTCCTTTTATCAATGGACAAAGCAACTTAGTATAAAGGAAAATCCGTAATCCAATAGGACGGTAGACGTTTTCAATAATTACTAAGTCGGAATATTTACCACTAACTGGCTTTTCTTTACTATAAAAAAGGATATTTAAATCGGCAGGTGGAATTCGAAACCAAGCTTCTGGAGCACAAGCAGAATGGTACTCAGAGCAAATGTTGTTTTCTTCAAAATCACCATTGGCAATTAGATTCTGGCTATTAGCCAAAAGAGGAAGTAGTAGACATAAAATAAGAGATAGCTTTTTCATGACTATCTAATAACTATTTTTTCCTTTGAATTATTGCGAAGAATGCTTGGTCTCGTATTTCAGTAATTTACATTACTTACTTATCCTATATGATTCGAAACAGTCTTATAGCCTCCTTTACATTTTGGGCAAACCAGTCTATCTCCATCTTTTTTCAATCGGATACCAGTAATTTGATCTTCTACAAATTTAGCAATAAAAGCTTTTTGCGCACTAGCGTCTTTATTGATAATATCTTTTTGTCGGTCTTCAACGAATTCCACAAATTGATTGTCGTAGTCTTGATGACCCCAGCAATTAGGGCAAGAAAATGCTTCCACCAAATCAGCTTCTTTAGCAGCTGTATCATTGTCTTTTTTAAATAAGAAACTAAATAATCCCATGTTGTTGATTTTTAAATTTTGAGCTAATCCTGCTTGAGTTGCATGTTAATCTTATTAAATTAAACAGCAAATTAAGTATTCGGTTTGAAGAGATAGAAGGAGATTGAAAGACTTGTCCTCGCGCAGACATTGGGAGGGGGAATTCAAATGGGAGATGTAACACTTCATGCTTCGTGAAAATTGTATTTCATAAACAAATAATCCCGAGCTCTGACTTAACAGAATTCGGGATTATACACTTTTGTACAAAGTGCTAGGTAAACCTTATTACAGAAAGTAAAGGATTAAGAAATGCCTAAAAAGAAAACAGTCCCTCCCAATCGATAAGGGCGCATACCTTCAGGTATTTCTTCATCAATCGATATCTTTTGTCGAATGAGTCGGTAAACTCCTCGGAAGATTTCTCCATTTACCTCAAGTAAGCCCTGCTTTTTACCAATAGAATCATTGACACAAAATACGAGCAAGAAGCCTGCAATACCATAATCTGGACGATCTAGAAATGCAGCAGCTTGCATAGCGTCTGACATTCCCAAAGATCGAATTGGAACCAAAAATTGTACACCTTTCGCTTGAGTACTATCACTCGGCATTCGGGGTTGTATTTCACTATGCCTCCCTTCATCTGTCCCATCCGTGACGATAATAGTAAGTGGCTTTTCCGATGGTGTAAATTGAGCTTGAGTTAGTGCCGGAAGGGCAAAGAAAAGTAGTAATACTGTGTAAAATCTCATAATTTTTCGTTTGTAATGATCGAATAATGCCTACTGATGTTATTTATAACTAGTTGATTATCAACGAATAAATAAATTCACATCTATGCTGCAAATCTATAACGATTATTGCTTGTAATAAATTTTATCAGAATTGGATTCCTGATGTCATTCTTTAGACTCCTAATTTATACTATAGTTTCAAAAAGAATGCCTCAAAATAGCGATAAGTCAAGTTACTGAAAAGAATTGGGAGCTTAAAATCTTAGATTTTTTGTAAAGCGACAAGAATTGGTAGTTTTACGACTAAGGAGGGAGTTTCTGTATCCACTTGCAACAGATAGGTTTCGCAAATAAAAAAAGGGGAGCAAGGCAGTGGTATTATACGACCACTACTTTTGCTACCCCTCAAACCCTATCTACATTTTTTATTTAGTTAATTGGAGGACAGAAGACCGAAGTTCTCGTCTAAGGTGAACATACGATCGAAGAAAACTTGGTCGGCAGGCGAAATAGCTTCCGTCTTCCGTCTTCTACAAAGCCAACACCCTTTTAGTCGTATAAGTCCCATCCTCACCAGAGGTTTGTAAGAAATATACTCCAGTCGGTAGTTGCTCTTCCAGTTCCACTTCAATAGAATTATTGCCATCCGTAAGTGTTTCATACTGCTGGAAAACGATCCGACCTTTTTGGTCAAAGAGCTGTACCATTATTTGTTGTATACTAGTTGAAAACATGGAAATGCTAAACTTTTCAGAAAATGGATTTGGAAAACAATTGAATTCGAAATCATTAACTTCTTCGTCAACGGATGTGGTTACAATCTCAGTTTTTGAACGCAGAAAAACAGGTGCACCAGTCAACTGAATCGCATCAGGAAGAATAGTTATTTCATTATTCGTCATGGCATAATCCCAATTCCATTGCTTCATCGCCTCTAGTTGGAAGTCTGCAGGGAAACTGTAAAGCGCACTAGCTTCTTCTGTTTGATCGCTTTGGGTCTCGGCCCAAAGTACATACATGAATTGACCATCGTCTTGTAAGAAGGCAGCCCCATTTGTGTTTTGCGGAAGCGCCATCGCCAATGTTTGCGCTTCATCGTAAACACATCCTTTCAACAATTTTGAAGTGGTATGATAGGCGATACCGGATTGATTGACTTCCTGCTCGTATGGCTCCACACTTTTTAAGTTTTTATAAAGTCCCATTAGTTGAAATCCAGAAGTAGCGCCCTCTATGTCATCCTTCTCACCAAGATTGTAAGTATGGTACTGGAGGATATTATTTTGTTGACAGGCTACAATTGTTTTAATCATAAAGTTGACCTGTCCTTCTTCTGATCCCCATTTGTCATCAAAACCTTTTCGGGGAACATTTGCTTCTGTGATGATCCAAAGTTTTTCAGGATATGCATTGCCATTATAGTTGTGGTCAAGTAACACATCTTCTAGTTCTTTTTTCTTTTGAACAACACCTCGGGTTGCAGCATCAGAATGACGGTAGTAAATAAAATCATCAATGTCATTGTTCCATTCGCGCAGGCTACCATCCACGTGGGGATAACAATGGAAGCTCAGTACATCAAAATAAGCCCCACCATAAAGTGGATATTGGTCAGAAGGAAGGCCTTCCTCGGGGTTGTCAGTGTTGCGTAAAACAGCATCAAGGAAACTAGGATAGCCAATTCCGCCGATAGCAACATAAGAATCTGGGTCAAGTGATTTAATGACCTCATAGCTGATACGCAACAATCTATTGTAATGGAAAATCGGTGCTCTCAACGCATAGTCGCAAGGGTCAGGATTGTTCTCCCAAAAGTTTCCTTCCTTTCCTGGTGGGTACCAACCTTTGTATGAAAAATCAGGTTCGTTCCATACTTCCCAAAATTTAACGTGGTCTTTATATAGATTGACCATTTTGTAAAGATAGATGGCGTAGTGATTTTCTTCGTTGACCGGAGTTCCATTCTCGCCGTTATCCCAGATAGGTAGATACATGTTGTCAAACAGTTTGGAACGGCCTTCATCGCAGTAGTAGGTTTGATCTCGATGATCATCAGAAGGGTAGCCAATGAAGGCCACATTATCTTTTAATCCTATGGAGGTATAGTGTTGAAACTCGTCTACTTTGTTGTCGTAGCCGTATTGTTCCAGGAAATGCTCGGGTAGAGCGGGACGCATGGTGGTTACGCCAAGTCCTTCAATACCTTCTGCTTCGTTGCCAGCGGCAATGTCGGCGAGTTGTGTGTCAGACCAAGGCGGGTTGTACCCCATGTTGGCTCCAAAACCAAAGTCGCCGGTGTAAGGAGGGACGACATCATTGGCAGTGAAGTTAATTTGTGCTTGAAATTGTGCTGTAATAAATAATAGGAGAATCAAAAATGGTGCTCTCATGACAAATCGGTTTTAGGGCAAACGAGTGCAATACACGTGTACCAAGTGAGTGAAATATATAGCGCAAATGCGCCAATGTAAGCATAGAGATTCCGTTTGCCTTGGTGGTATAGTCAATGCTGAAAGCTTGATAAGCCAATAGCTTGACTATGTCAAAAGACATAGGATTGTGGAAGTCCACAATGCAAAAAAAATGTGTTTAATTAGAAAAGTTCACGGGATTGGAAAAACAATGTTATGCTTGCGGAAAGTGAATTCCGAAAACAGTGGAGGTAGGAGAATTAAAACAAGAATTAAAATGAAAGTAATTTTACAAACGCCTAATTTGTAAATTATGCTATGAGCGTTTTCATTTTAATTATTTATTAATTTTCATTACCAAGTTTTGGTCAGTAAAATTTACTTAGTTTATAGATAGGGGGTTGATATGTTCTGTTCTGAATACTTCTAGCTGACTTGCATATGAAACGGCGTCGTTTTAATAAAAATTATACCTATTCGTTTTTTTAACATTTGATGAATGGATTTAATTTGTTTTCCTGCTCAAAAAAAACTATAGCATTGCATTAAAGTGATCCTTAATTTCATGAATTACTTATTACAAAAACACTTTTGGATGAGGAATTAGAATCGATTCTTAAAGGAGTGAATGTATTAAATTGGGAAATTATATTTCAGAGAAATAGTTTTGAGAAACAATATTTCTAATCTATAAAGAATAGATAAGGACGCTATTTGGTAAAACGGTCTTAGAGCATGTCCTATTCAAGATGTAAATGGAAACCTAAGGAAGTGGACCACTCACTTCTTAAAAACAAAGTTCTTTTGCAAAATAAAGTTGTAAGAAACAGCAACGATGATGGCCACAATAACTTTAGCAATAATATAATCATGCTCATTCGTTTCGCCATTTCTTAAGTACTGAAGCATAAATTCGGTCAAGGCATAAACGCCAGCAGTATTCAAAATCAAACTTCCTAAAGAAACGAGTGTATAGCGAAGTGCTTGTGTTTTTAATTTATTTTCCGTGGATTGAAAAACCCAGTAGCGGCCCATCATGAAATTAGTGATCGCGCCTGCTACCGAGCCCAGTGCAGTAGAGATAACATACCAAATGGCTAGTAATTCTGTACAAAAGATGGTAACTAGGAAATCAACTGCAGTACCAGCTGCAGCGGCACCTTGTGCCAGAGCGAATGTTTTCCATAGCGGGCGAGTCTCTTTATTATTGTAGGGTTTCATGTTATTCGATTCTTCCATTATTTGACGAAGATAAGTAAGTCCAAGAGCTAAGCTATAAAATTCACCACCAAATATTCAACAATCAAAATCTCTTCCCCTATCTTGTGAGCAAAACAAAATCAATGGACATCACCTGGTTATACTTCTTCAAAGCCATGCATATCGTAGGTTTCACCGCTTGGTTTGCCGGACTTTTTTACTTAGTAAGAATGTTTGTATACCACACAGAAGCATTCGATAAAGAATCTCCGGAAAAGGAAATCCTAATCAAGCAGTTCAATACCATGCAATGGCGAGTTTATAAAATCATTTGCAATCCTGCGATGATTCTTACCTTGTCATTCGGTTCAGCTATGTTGGTCTTTAATCCGGGATACCTACAAATGCCTTGGTTGCATGTAAAGCTCACCTTGTTGGTACTACTCATTGGGTACCATCACTATTGTAAAACGATTATCAAGAAGTTGGAGAAGGGGAGGACTGGATTTACTTCGTTTCAGTTTCGCTTGTTTAATGAATTGCCTACCTTATTTTTGCTAGCGATCGTGCTACTCGC
>CAKZUK010000133.1 GCA_937921775.1 uncultured Saprospiraceae bacterium | reverse complement strand
AAAAAAGTTAAAAGCTGAGAGAAACGCAAATAAGGAGCCAAAGCAAAGGAAAAATCGAGGCAAATAATGCAAGGCACTGGAGGATATTCCTTCCTTAGATTTTTCATCTTCTATTTCGTCTAGTATTATATTTTCCATTTTTTCATTTTAAAATTAAAAATTTCTTCGAGCCGCAGAGACTTATCGATATTTACGTTCGCGGAAAATCCATTAATCCCTGTCTGATCTGGCGTCAAGGCTGGCAGGTGCTCAATCCGCTAGCTCTGTTGTCCGTGTAGTCGATGGCTGTTTGAATTTGGGGATAAATTGTTAAAGTCAGTTGGCCTTATCCCCCCTTTTTCAACGAAGCGCGAATCACCGACCGAACGCTTTTCTTCTGAATTTTACTTTCCACCCAAGGCATTAGGTCAAGATATAACAATGCTCTTTTGGAATGTGGGTCTTCAGAAAGCTGAAGTAAGATGGCTCTAAAATCAATAAATAATTCGCGATGGCCTATGTCTCGATCTTTGATTAATTTCTTTAAGAAAGTGAGTGTTGCCTTTTGTACTTCATTGAGTTCTTTCATTTTTTCTAGAAAGCGATAGGTGGAAGGAGCTAAGTAATCCAGTAGTTCAAAGTTTTTCAATTCGTAGTGACCAATCAATTGAATCAGACGAGCATAGCCTTGGATGTCTTCTCTTAAATGTCCGACTTCCATATTGATGATGGCGTTTGCATAGTCAATCATGGTATCGTAGTCTTCATTGCCGAAATATTGAAATGAAATTTTATAATAAAAAACTAAGATACGATGTATGTCAAGGTGATGTCGGAATTTTTGAATTTTCTTTAAAATGGTAGAAACACATTCAATGCCTTGTTTGAAGTTTCCATTTAAGTAATGTTGATCTAATTTCGCCATTGAGAAATATAGGAAATGAATGATTTGAGAAACTGTTTTTAGGTTTCCTTTATTTTCTTCTCCAAATTTTTCGAATACTTTTAGTGTTCGTTCATATTCTTTTACGCTTCTTAAATTAAATAGGCAAGTCAGTAAGTAATGCCCCCCACGCATATAAAGATCTGGTTCTTCTTTTTTCATGCTAGGATTTTCCTCAAAAAGGGTGATCCATTTTTGAGCATCAACTAAGCATTTTTCAAAATCTAGTATCATATAGTAATACCAAACATAGCATTGATGCAAGTAGACCTTTTCAAAAAAAGTTAATCCATCTAATTTGATCTTACGTAGTCGTTTTCTGAACATCTCTTTTATGATAAAGACATCCTTTTCATTTTTGACATGACCATATTGGATGTAGATACCGTGGATTTCTATTTTAAGGTTGGTCAGTTTACTGGAATTATGAATGATTTTACTTCTTTCATAGGATGACTCGATAAGTCCCTCCACTTTATTTTCCGTTTGTCTACTTCGGGTAATATGTCGCTCTTCAATTACTTTTTGAAATTCTATAATTGCTAAGAGTAAAATGTCTTGATGATTTTCCTCTGCAATTTGTCGGATACGATCAAGTAGTTTTAGACTTTGGATGTACAATCCTTTGCCATATAAAATTCTAGCAAAATCAATCTGCTCTCGAATCTGAATGTCCACATTTTTTTGAATATGAATAAGGCGAAGACTAATCAATATTTGTTTGTACAGATGGCGTTTTAGATTGGCCAATTGTGCCTTCGAAATGGAAGGAGTCTTTTTTAAAATGATTTGATCATCCCACCTGTCTAACTTATCCACCACATCAAATAGCTGCACAAATTTTACATCTGATTTACTCTGTAGTCGATTGACATAAAGTTTGAAATTTCTTTTTTCTGCCTTTGTCAAAGAATTTATCAGACTAATTAGTTGGTCATCTTGAGTACTGGAGGCAACACGTTCGATGTTCATAAGTTATTGGTTATCTTCTATTTACATTAAATAAAAACAGATTGAAAGTCGTATAGTTTCAATTTTTTTGGTAATGTTAAATTGGATAAGCTTCTATCTTTAGCACTAGTTATTGAGGAAATAATTTTTTTTTATAACACTTTATTTCTCCCATCTAAGCTAGATAGTTAAAGCGCCAAGATAGGAAATTCCATTTGATTATTTTCAAATCAATTTGTCTTTCTAACTCCCATGATCTAAATGTAAGCTTTAACATTATTCAAAAAAATGAACAGATTCTTATTTATAAAAAACTAATTTTTAAACAACTAATTACAAAAAAAAATGGAAGGAATCACAGCAGAAGTTGCAATGTACACGGTCAATAATATTTGGATTCTTATTGCTACCGTTTTGGTATTTATTATGCATTTAGGTTTTGCTACGTTAGAAGCAGGCTTTGTTAGGAAAAAGAATACCGTAAACATTTTATTCAAAAACTGTATGATACTATCTATCGGCTTACTGACCTATTATTTTGTAGGATTCAATTTGATGTATCCAGGTGGAGAAAGTGCAGGTGGATTCTTTGGGTTTGCAGGATTTGGATTGACATTACCTGAAGGAGATGCTGGTGGCATTGCTTATGCAAGCGGTGCTTATAGCTACTATTCAGACTTTATTTTCCAGGCCATGTTTGCTGCGACTTGTTGCACGATCGTATCTGGAGCAGTTGCTGAAAGAATAAAGCTAGTTCCCTTTCTAGTCTTCTGTCTGTTTTTTGTGTCGATCTCATACCCAATTACAGGAATGTGGAAGTGGGGTGGTGGTTGGTTAGATGCAGCAGGATTTTATGACTTTGCAGGAAGTACCATCGTGCATGCAGTTGGTGGATTTGGAGCATTGGCTGCTATTATTTTGCTAGGAGCACGTGAAGGTAAGTATACAGACAAAGGAATCAAACCAATTCCAGGGCACAATATGCCTTTAGCTGCGATTGGTGTTTTCTTGTTATGGTTTGGCTGGTTTGGATTTAATGGCGGTTCAGTTTTGTCTGCAGATGCTGCTAACGTATCTCTAGTGTTTACAACGACGGCTTTGGCTGCAGCGGGTGGTGCAGTTGGTGCATTTGTAGTCGCGTACATGATGTTTAAAACCCATGATTTATCCATGGTGTTGAATGGAATGCTTGGTGGTCTTGTTGGAATTACCGCTGGAGCTGATCAAATGGGAATAGGAGAGGCAATAATGATTGGAATGATTGCTGGAGCAATTATCCCTGCTTCAGTTGTATTTATTGATTCTGTTTTGAAACTAGATGACCCTGTAGGTGCTACCTCTGTTCACTTGGTCTGTGGCTTGTGGGGAACCGTAGCTGTTGGAATATTTGGAAATATGGCAAGCTTGTCACAAGTACTAATTCAGTTAAAAGGATTTTTTGCAATTGGAATGTTCACTTTCGCTTTTGCATTTGGAGTCATCTATATTTTAAAAGTAACCATGGGAATCAGAGTATCGGAGGAGGAAGAAATGAAAGGATTGGATGCTGCCGAACACGCAATGAGTGCTTACCAAGAACCAGAAAAAATTTCTGATTACAGCCTTGCGATTGAGTAAGGATTTTGACGGAAGTCCGAAGACCGAACCTGCCAGCGAGAGCTAGCCTATGGTATATACATAAGTCGTGACATTAGGGGTGCTGCTCTCAAAAGCAATATTAATAGTGGACCATAAGAGAATTTTGAACCTGTCGGTGCCGGCAGGTAGGATAATGAATCGTTGAATTCGGAATTTTGATTTTGCCCAATATCGCAGAGTTTCACATTTGAGGTGCATTCGAGATTCAAAATTCCGAATTCAACGATTTAAAATTTCTCAAGTTTATGTTGTGCAACAGAGTTACAAATATGTATATACGGTAGCGAGAGCTAGCTAGGCAGGTTCCATCTTCTTCCAGTCTTCCTACAAAAAAAAGAGATCTCCGAACAAAATTGGCGTTCTGACGGAGATCTGCTTTGATTATAGAAAACGGAATTCACCGAAATCAATCAAGTAAAGTTAATAAAAATTCTTTTTTATTATAGCATTCTAATAAAAGATGCTACTTGACTTGACTAGAGAGAATTCGTTTTCAATCCACGATTTTAGTTTAATTCTCTTTTTTAACATCTAATGGCCTTCCCTAAATTTTTAGTGTCAAGTGCCTACTTTAAATCAAGTCAAGTCATGAAAAAATTATTTACATTGATGTTCACATTAATGATGATGAACAGTTATGCACAAATCAAATTAGATTCTTCTTTCACCATCAACGGATCAGTTGATACTTATTTTCGAGCCAACTTAAATAGTACAAATGACGTAGAAAACGGTGGAACAATTGCGCCCGGTACTTCATTCGCAAACCTTCCTGGATTTTCATTAGGAATGTTCAACCTTGTGGGCTCTTACGAAGGTAAAAAAGTAGGCTTTACAGCTGACCTTGTATTTGGTCCAAGAGGAGTTGATGCTGTTTTTGTTTCTGGAGGTAGTACCAATATTGTCAATCAATTATTTACCTATTGGAATGTTTCTGATAAAGTGAAATTGACTTTGGGTAACTTCAATACCTTTTTGGGATATGAAGTTATTTCTCCTTCGGTAAACTTTAATTATTCTACTTCATACATGTTTTCATACGGTCCTTTTTCTCACACGGGACTGAAAGCAGATGTTGATTTAGGAAGTGGTTTTACTTTAATGGGGGCTGTATTAAACCCAACTGATTTTACAGATTTCAATCCATTCGGTCTTGATGCTTTAGCAGGTGGACTTCAGGTAGGCTACTCGAATGACAAAGGTGGTGCTTGGTTGAATACTATAATCTCAGACGATTTTTATCAAATTGATTTAACAACAGGATGGCAAGCAACCGAGAAAGTGTATGTTGGGTTTAATGCGACTACTGCTAAGGAATCATTTTCAGGTGCGGCACTTTATTTTCAATTGGCCACTTCAGATGCATTTAGTTTAGGAATACGTGGAGAATATTTTGTCGACGCAGGTGTTGGTGTTGTCGATTTTAATTTAGATGATGATGACAAAGAAAGTGTTTTTGACGTGACGCTTTCCGCTAATTATAAAGTGGGTAATTTGACACTTATCCCTGAAATTCGGTTGGATGCATTTTCTCAAGATATTGTAACACCAGATATGGAAAAAGCGACGGATGTAGAAGGTTCATTGGCTTCCTTTGTTTTAGCTGCAGTTTACTCTTTTTAAATCCGTCACTTACTCATTTCGAATAGAATATCTTTCTTTGGGTGTTACATAAATATAAGTCATACGTTTTTGATAATCAATAGAATAGGAAAATCTCACCTTGCTTTGCGGTCGTATAATTTTTAAAATTATAATGGAATAGTAAAGTGAGGTGAGGTATCTTCGTCTTATTAAAATGACAATTTAAATTAAAATGCATTCGGTCGTATGTAGTCCGCTTTTCTGAAGTAAATGCTACGTTTATTTTTTAAATTCTTCCTGTCTTTACTGACAGCAGATTAATGTCATAAATTGAGCATTTAAATAATATTATCGCGCAACTTAACCTATTTTCCAAACTTAAATTTTTATAAAATGTCAAGGTCTAAACTAGAATATATTTGGTTGGATGGTTACAAACCAACCCAAAACATGAGAAGTAAAACTAAGGTAATCGAAAACTTTAGTGGTAAGCTTAAAGACTGCCCAATGTGGTCGTTTGATGGATCTTCAACCAAGCAAGCGGAAGGAGGTTTTTCAGATTGTTTGCTAAAGCCAGTAGCCATTTATCCTGATCCAACGCGTAAGAATGGTTTCTTAGTTATGACTGAAGTTTTAAATTCAGATAGTACACCACACGAATCTAATGCACGTGCATCAATTGATGATGATGATAACGATTTCTGGTTTGGTTTTGAACAAGAATATTTCATCATGGACAATGCGACTCAATTGCCTTTAGGTTTCCCAATTGGTGGTTACCCCGGACCACAAGGAATGTACTACTGCTCTGTTGGCGGAAGAAATACACACGGAAGAGACTTTGTAGAAGAGCATGCTGATTTGTGTATTGAAGCAGGATTGAATTTTGAGGGAATCAATCAGGAGGTTGCTTCAGGTCAATGGGAGTTTCAATTGTTTGCCAAAGGGGCTAAAAAAGCTGGTGACGAAATATGGATTGGAAGATATTTATTGGATCGTTTGACTGAGAAATATGGTTACTACATCGAGTATCATCCAAAACCAGTTAAAGGAGATTGGAATGGCTCAGGTATGCACGCTAATTTCTCGAACAATATGTTGAGAACCTGCGGTAGCCAAGAAGTATACGAACAAATTTGTGAGGCATTCCGTCCGGTGACTGCTGAGCATATCGAAGTATATGGTGCCTACAATGACCAGCGATTGACTGGACTTCATGAGACGGCATCTATCCACGATTTTAAATATGGTGTGTCTGACAGAGGTGCTTCTATTCGTATTCCGATTGCAACCGTAGAGAGCGGATGGAAAGGATGGTTGGAAGACAGAAGACCTGCATCAAATGGTGACCCTTACAAAATTGCTGGAAGAATTATTAAGACGGTAAAGAGTGCTAAGGTAGCTGTGGAGGCCTAAGTAAATAAATATCTTAAGAGCAGCATAACTGATGGTTTATACCATCAATTATGGAAAATAATAGCTTAGCTGCGTAGTTTCTACAGGTAGTTTTTTTACCAGAAATGGGGGAGATCTCGATGTGGAAGCTGCGCAGCTATTTTTTTGTTTAGGAGGCGCTGCCGGATGTTACATGGCCATCCTTAACTCAGCTAGCTTCTTAGCTCCTTAATCCCTTCGTAGCGGTGGTGCTACAATCGATTGCTATTCCCATTTTTCTTCCCTTCCTCGTTCATCATTCGCAAAGTAAACCAGCCCAACAAGCCAATTACCAAAGCCATTACGGCCCAAAGCCAAACCTTATTCTCAAAGATCGGCCGTACCTCAGCTACTTTTTTCTTTGCTATCGGAACTTCAGCTCCCAACTTTAAAGCTACCAATTCTGTTGGAATCTTATCCGTAAAACGAGTAAGATCATAGTTCGGTTGGCGTGATTTTTTATTGCCATAAGTCAGATAATAATCTCCTGTTTGCGCAAAGCGGACATGTAACTCTTGCACATAACCTTGGGCATCGATCCCTCCAATATTTATAGGGGCGTTGTCTTGATTATGGATCTTGATTTTTAATTTTTGTAAGGCGCGCGCATTAAATTGAAAGTCATTTTTTTCCATCGAAGTCAATGTCCCTGAAACTAAATTTTGATATTTGTAAACCAATCCTTTTTCCGTTTTTATACTATCCGAAACATATTGAATGGTTACCGGCCGATAATAATCAAATTTGTCATCAATTTTTAATTGCAATTGAGAAAGCAAAATCGTTTTGCCAAAATCAATATCAATTTCAGTCTGCTTACTTTTTTTATCTTCAGAAATATTCATGGAGCGAATAGGGTAGTCTGTATAGGTTCCTTCCTTTGTTTCATTCATTGTAATGGTAGCTTTCGCTAAAACTGGATCTATTTTGCTATTCACTTGCAAACGAAAATACGGATACTTCGCAGCTGGGAAATGCAGATCCGTAAAAGCATAATTCGTCTGGTTATTTTGGATTGACATCATACGATAATCTTCAGCTAAGCTAAACCATTCTTTCTGATCGTGACTACCCTCTAGTTTTACGCGCCAATCAAAATTGGTTTTGACAAAATCCAATTTAATCTGATTGATCGCCTCATGAGTAGGAATCTCATAAGTATAAAAATACGCATTTGCCTTATTGCTTTGATTAATTAATCTGAAACTTACATTTTTACGAATCACCATTTCATTCCGACTGCGGATCAAGTACGGAGCTTCCACCGTATCACCGGCAACTGTGATTCCATAGATCCGAATATCATTCAAACGGTTCGAAACTTTGCCATAAATATCAGTTGGTAAAACAAGCTTATGCCATTGGTCGCTTATTCCTTGCAACTGTTGTTTGTAGTCGTAGTTTTCCATTTGAGCGAAAGCGGAGGTGCCGATTAGGAAAAAGAGTAAAGTCGTTATTTTATTTTTCAAAACTTGTTTTTTTAGGTTTCTGATACAATGGAATATCAGTTTCAATGAGCTCTGTGTTTGATGTCAGTTCTGGATCGCGTTCACAAGAATTATTGTTCGCCTTCATCCAAATGCCGACTAGTATTCCCACTCGACCTTTCCTCTCTGCCCAGTTCCTCAGAAAATTTATTATACAAAAACGAAATAATCAACAACAAAACTCCCAAGCTAATCAGGACCACCGTCTTCGAAATCGTATTCAAATGAGCCAGATCATAAAGCGCGAGTTTAGCTAAAGTCACTGCAAACAAAGCGATTCCTCCAACCCGCAAGTATTTTTTCTGTTTCCAAATACCCAAGGATACCAACAGTAATGCATAGAGTCCCCAAAGGATACTCAAGCCTAGTTTGTAAGAATTAGCAGAACCTGCCATATCCATCCAATGCAACAATTCACTACTCGTCACCCAAAGTATGGCTACGTGCAACATAATCTCAAAGGGGATTTTCAAATTGTATTTGATGAATTCTGCTCGGGAGTATTTAAAACATGCAAACAATAAACCACCAAAAAACAGGAAGGAAACATATCTTACGATGACATTAAAAACACTATGACGGAAATATTCGTCAGTTTCTAGGTAGCTTTCACGAAGTTCGCTCAAAATGAACAATCCACCAGATAGGAACAGGAGTACCATTAATACATTGAGTAGGATATTGACAAAGCCCAGTTCCTGTATTTTTAGTTTATAAATATTGATGGAGGATAGTATGACTAGAAATAACATACTGTAATTCATAACCCACAATCCCTTAAAGTTTAGGTAGTCAATATTTTTGTTGTGATACGAATTGCTATCCGCAGGAAGCTCAATTTTAGAGCTGTAATAAAGTTGATCCCAATAAGCATCTATTTCTACTTTAAACATAGCATACACTAGGACAAGGAGAATAGATGGGATTACTATTTTCATAAATTTCCAAACTCCTTTGTCTGTGTTAAGAAAAGAAATATATGCTTTAGATCTGTTGATATAGTTGATGAACAAAAATGCTAAAACAACCAAAACAGAAGTCAGAAAATTAATATTGAATAGGGGAGTATGTGTTATTTGAGATACATCGCTATAGGAGCTTATTCGGTAACCGATTTCCCAATCTTGAAACAAGCTAAAGATCGCCAAGAACATCAAAGGATAGGACATTTTTTCATAAAAGGATACACCCCGTGTACGTCCAATCCAAAACAGTAGTGCCGCTTCCGCTGCCCAGAATAAGGTAACCCAATTGCCATCCATTTGCACTGGGAAAGCCATGGTGATAAATACCAATACGAGTCCCGCTACCATGTAAAATAAATTTCGATCAGCCAATTTACGCTTAAAGATAATTGTACTTACTGCGAAGTGAATAAGTCCATTTATCAAGGTAAATAAGCCAAGGAATTGTTTACCGGTAGCATGTCCATTTAACAGGGCATATCCAATTCCATAGAAGAGAAATGAATTGATTAATAGTAAGACGATATCACTCTTGACGAATTTTTTGTTTTGAATTAATTTGAAGGCTAGGAAGAGCGCATAGAAGGTTATGAAAAAGACAGTGAGAAATACCAAGGCTAAGGTAAAATGCTTGCTACGAGAATATTCAGTTAGCCACCAGAAGAGATAAATCAACCAAGTCATGATGAACGCAGAATAGTAAAGAGGTTTCCAGTATTTTTTAAAAGCCACAAACAAAACACCAATATTGATTAAGGCTACATAGCTAAAAAGTATGCCCACCTGACCAGAGCCACTACTCAATAAAAAAGGTACAGAATAGGCTCCTACCAGCCCTAGATGCGCAATGATCTGTTTGTCATAATTTAATGCAGCAATGACGGTAAACACTGTAAATACAGCCATCAATGCAAAGGTCAGGACCTGGGGAAAAAAGCCATAATAACTGTAAGCGGCATAAGTAATAAAATACATAATTGCCATAGCTCCACTCACTAAAACAGCAGAATAATTGTGGTAGTTTTTTTTCAACTTCATCCCAAAGCCCAGCAGAGCAATAGAAGCGATATAGCCGAAAATAATTCGTGTTAGTGGGCTAATTAAGTTATTCTCAATACTCCATTTGGCCCCAATAAATACACCAATCACTGTGATTAGAATTCCAATTTTATTAATCAGATTCTCACCAATAAATTTTTCCCAATCAAAGTTGATATCTGGTACATCAAAGAAAGGTTTGGATGGTTTCTTCGGAGTCTTTTTCTTTACAATTGGCTTAGTGCTTGGAGAAGGAGCTGTAGATGCAAGTTTGGATAGAGGAGCTATAGGTTCAGGCTTAACATTCGGAACAAATTCATCTTCTGTATACAAAGGTGTAGTATCCCTTTGGGAATCAGACTCAGACCTCTGGCTATATTTCAATTGAGCGATTTCTGCCCTCAAATCAGCAACCTCTTTGGAAAAATCTTTTTGTTGTTTCAGAACTAAGTCAAGCTTATTGAATAGCTCTTCGATCTTTTTGCTATTATTTTCCATACTTACTTTTTACTGATTTGCTTATAGCGAGTTACAAAAATCACGCTTAAAGTAGTATAAATTGGCCAGACTCAAGCTATAGAAGGATTGCTTTAGACGAAAAGCACTTAAAATTGGATGAATGGGAGTTTGAAGATCGAAGTTGCCCACATTCATATATCCGCGCTTGCCTGCAAGAAAAAGAGGCAGCTTAGACGAGAATTTTCGCCTTCGGTCTTCAAACAGAGTACCTAAGTTTATTCCATTTCGTAGTCAATCTCCAGTTTTCGTAATGCCCTAAACGCGGAACTCGTATTCTTCCCAGATATCTCAATATCTACGGTAGAGCCATCTATTAAAAACTCCGCCATTTCAGTAGCTTCATGGCCACTTACCCCAAGGGCAATTTCTTCCAACATTTTGGCAATAGCGCGCTTATCAGGACGCGCTGCATCACAAGAGATCAGTTTAATATTCATAAGTAGTTTAATTTTCGCGCAAGATACCAATAAAATTGCACACAAAAGCAAGTTTGCTTACAGCTTGATGTAGAAGCAAATTCTTCTATTCATCCAGTCAAAAAAGCCAGCTCGATCATTCAAGCTGGCTTTAATAACTGTCTATTGAAATCTAAATAAAAAGATAAAGTTTGGAGACCTATTAGTCTTCAATATCAACTTTTCTTTTTCCTTTTTTAATCTTGTCTTCATAATCCTTCAACTTCTTTCCAGCACGTTCGATCTTGTCATTTTCTTCTTTGTATTCTTCGTCTGAAATTTCCTTGTTTTCCTTTTTCTTGTTGAGCTTATCTTTGGCTCTTTTGATTTTTTCACGAGCAGTTTCTGATTTTGATTCCCCTTTTTTGACGCGCTCCTTTGCTGCTGCCTTTTTTTCTGCATGCTTTGCACGAGCTTCTTCAGAACGTTTTTTCCCAAAGGCTTTTCCTTTTAGATCGCCTTTGTTCTTGCCATAAGCATTTCCATTGTTTTTCTTTTCCTTCTTTGCATGTTCTTCACCGTCTTCATCCTCGTCGTGATCGTCTTCACCTTTGTGCTCTTTTTTATTCTTCTTATTCTTCTTCTCTTTTTTTGCTTTTCCTTTGCCATGACCTCCGTCATCGTCATCACTATCGTGATCGCCATCTATCTCGTCATCGTCACCATGATCCCTTTTGTTAGTCTTGTCTTTCGATTTGCCTTTTCCTTTGTTCCCTTTTCCCTTCTCCATGGCCTCGTCTTGAGATTCAGAATCTATCTCTCCAGCTTCATCGCTGTCCTTATTTTTGTCTTTTTTGAAATGCTTATCTTTACTCTTCTTAGCTTTCTTTACTTTTTCCTTCATTTCCTTTCCTTTTCCACTATTGCCCTGAGCTTCTGCACTCAAGTTGAAGCTGAGCGTAAATAGTGCAATTAAGATTAGAGGTAACCAGCTTTTGATTGAAAATTTCATAAATAAGTAGTTTTAATGAAAAATGATTTGATTATTAGACGTAATACTAGACGATTAGTCATCCAGTCCTTCCAGAGCTGCGTTGAGATCGGCTTCGCTTTGGTCAATTTCTTGAATAGTCGTCTCGAGTTCAGAATTGAGTGAGTCAAGAGTGTTTATTTCTTTAATAGTCTGACTGTCAGTACTTTGATTGCTAGTGGGTCCACCGCAACTTAGCAGAAAAAGAGCTAAAAACAAGTTTAAAATGCAAATTTTTTTCATGATGTTAAGGTTTGTTTAAAAAAGTATTGAATATAAATTGAATGACGAAATAGAGTGGTTAGTTGAGGGGAGATGTATGAGTATAGAGTTGTATCATAAAGAAATGATAGTTCAAATATAAGAAAATCCCTTGCACAATGAAATGTTCAAGGGATTTTGCTAAGTCACAACTAGCAAGACTGCTGTTGTATATTACATATGAGACACGCTAGGGGGGAGTCTGACAGCAAAGCGATCCTCTTACTCTTAATTAGCTAAGAAGCGTTACAGTTTCTTCTTTGACAGCATAGCGGTCTGCAAATAAGTAGGCTAAGCGTTGATAGCTACATGTGCCCAGTTCTCTCCTGTCTCAATTCTTCGCACCTGAGTGGCTGTAATACCATATCTTTCGGCAATATGCTGCTTCACCTTTCCTTTTTCCAACATCTTCTTTATCGTTCTCACTTTAGATTCGGTAAGCTTATAGCTCTTACGTCTTTTCTTCATTGATTCTGCATAGCCAGGGCGATCTTTCAAATGGGCTTTCCATTTGTCTTCTGTTGCCCAGACAAGATTGCTTTTTCTGTTATTCTCCTTATCATGGTTTTTGTGAAGGATAAACATATGCTTCTTCGTCTTTTGCTTGACAAAGTTTTTAGCGACAAAGCGATGCACGTAGACCCGTGAATTTGTCCCGTCTTTGAAGCGTAGATTGATGTTCACCATTCCTCTGTTATCCTTACTGCCATCAATTAATTCTTCATCGCGAGTACTTTTCACAATGCTCTTGATTCTGCCAAAGTTGGAAATTGCATATGACCTTTTGTTAGTCGCTTTTTTTAGGCGTACTGTTTTCCAAACTTCGTTTTTAAGATTCTTGATAGTGTTTTTCATATTAAAATAAATTTAATTTGTGTATCCAGTAGTTACGGGAGAATTTTATTTGGGTTTCTCTAGAAATGGAAATTTAAATTAGATTGGTCTTATGCTTGAAGGATAAGGTCGATGGCTATTGAGAAATTCAGATGTGTTAAAATTTAAAAAGAACTTCTATTTATTGAAATTGGTATAAAAACCTGTCTTTGCTGAACGACTGCTTGATGGTTCTAACTGGATCTTTACTCAACTCCATTAAAAAAGGGTTTCTGACATAAGCCAGAAACCCTTTTTAATATTCTTTTTTGGTTCCTTTTAAAAATGATGTATTAAATTGAAGTCGGCATTTTGACAATAGAAAACCAGTAACTTTCGATTTCTTTGATTACATCAATAAACTCCATGAAGTCAATCGGTTTTTTGATATAACTATTTGCGTGGAACTGATAACTTTTAAGAATGTCTTGCTCTGCGCTAGAAGTTGTAAGTACTATTACAGGAACCATGCTGAGTTTTGAATCTTTCTTAATTTTTTCCAATACTTCCAAACCGTTTGTTTTTGGCATATTTAAATCCAATAACACAAGATCAGGGGTAGTGGCTTCTGAGTACTCACCTACTTTAAACAGATAGTTTAATCCCTCTTCACCATTTCGGCAAACGTTAAGATTACTCTGGATCGTAAGTGTCTTAAAGGCATTTTTAGTCAAAACAATATCTGCTTCATTATCTTCAACTAATAATATCTCTATAGGTCTATGAAAGTCTTCCATGTTAAGAAAATTTAAGTGCATTAGCTTTTTTAGTAGGTTAATTTAATCAATTTAATAATATCAATTCCGGTGCCACATATCGCTTGATTACCGATTAATGATGAGAAAAGTGACAGGATATGTTTTACTGAATTTTAGCTACAGACTAGATTTAACCGGTTTAATGTAAAAAATCCCCTTACAACTAAGTAAAGGGACAAAGGGAACTCATAAAGAAGGCTATTATAAAAGTTGAAATTTAGTAGAAAGGTATACCTTTTGTGATCCGACGATTTATACGCTCTATTGTAGCGTAAGTGTCTCTATCCCAGTTGGTTGTTGATTTTTTAGAAGCAGCCCAAAGTGTTGCTCCACTGTCTCCACTTATAATCGATGTTGAAATTCTAACCTCTCCAGTCTCACTTCCTGGAAAATACCATGGTGACCATTCCCCAAAAATAATTAATATACTGCGAGCCAGCTCTATTCCGTATGACTCCAAATTGGTCAAAAACGTTTGTTTATGCACCTCTGAACGGATCACGGCATCCACTCCTAGTAGTACTGTTAATTCATTACTTGACATACCATTTATCATTTCTGAGCTTAGTTCAGCTTTCGCCAAAATATTATTAGTTTCACTATAGTGTTGAACCACCACATCATTGCTATATCGATTTCGCTCTAATCGGTTGATCAACTGATGATACATCGATGTTTGGAAGGCAACACTCTCTGCGGCTTCTATTTCAGCTATATCATACTCATCCAATAGTTCAGTAATTCGCCCTGTTGTTGTAACTTGATAGGGTAATATTGCTATTTTTATGTTATCAATTACTTGTGGTGCATAGATCGAATTGCTGTATCTTGGCGAACAAGCTGAAAGGATCGCAAGCATGCTAAAGGCTAGCAAAAATTTGGAGTACCTGTTTGTTGAAGTGAGCAAACAAAGTTTTGAATTTTGAGGAAACCAAGCTTTAGTGCTTTGTAACTGCCACTGAAACTGTAATTTGATTAGGGCTGTAATAAAAGAGAAGGTGCTTTGCTTTTTCATAATCAATATTTTTTGCTTCTTTGTATTTCAATATTATGAGGCAATTAGCCCAATATCGAATGCCTTTGTAAATTTATATGAGCTACTTTCGTAAAAGCGGACTTTTTGATTTAAAAAATTGACTTGCTAGTTCACTTTCAAACAGGCAAAAAAAATTAGACAAACCAACAACTTGAGCGACAACAGAAATACAGAAGAATTGCAATTGCTAGATAAGCACCCTGATCAGCTGATTGCACGCTATCAATCAATCATTGAAACGGTAGTAGCAGGTTTCATCCGAAGAGGTTTCTTTGACCATTCAGAGAAGATGGATGTCGTCCAAAATATCAACACCGTATTGCTCGAAAAGAAACTCAGCAAAATTAAAGAACACTTTAACGGCTCTGTTTACTTGAGAACTTATTTCTCTAAAGTTGTTTACAATACCTGCTTGGAGCTCACACGTAAAAAAGCGCGTCAACCTATAATTACAGGGGAAGAACTTCTTGAAAATGAAACAGCCAAATCCCTCAATCCAGAGGAACAACTCGCCATTAAAGATGAACTCAAAAGGGTAGAAGCTCTTCTTAAAGGTTTTGGTAAGAAAGCAACAAAATCAACTTTCTGTCTCAAACTCTTTGCAAAAAAATGGTTAGATGAATCTGATCTAGAATCTTACAATCAACTTGGTTTGAATGACGAACTGGCTATGATTCGGACCTCCTTCTTCGAAAATTACGAAGCATTACCCGATAAAGCAGCTTACGAAGTAGCCGTACTCCTCTTTAACAAACTCGAGAAAAAGACCAACAGCGCGGACTCTCTTCGCAAATGGGTCAACGCTATTGTCGATAATATGATCTACATCTTAAACGGAGAACCTCCTGTTTATCAGCACACTAGAGATACCATTAGAATCTTACTCCAAATGTATTTTACTAAGAGTTAAGTGAGTATTTGGATAGGGGGAAAAGCTTAATTTTTGAAAATTACCAAAAAAAATCACTCCTAAAAAATCCGTACTTGACTAGAACGAGCATATATACAACCGACTAAACTTATTTCAGTGAAAGCAATAAAGGATCAAAAACATCTAAATGACGAGCAAATTGCTCTATATGTTGACGCACTATGTGCTGACAAAACAGACGATTTATCGCCTGAAATTCTGTCTCATATAGAAGATTGTAAATCTTGTCATAGGCAGGCCATCGACTTGTATAGCATACTAGATGATGTGGATTATACTAATGTCGGTGCTCACCCAACTTTCGATAAAAAGGCAGCTAAAGTATTCAGCATGCCTCGCTTACTAATGCGCTTAGCAGCGGCTGTCGCCTTATTGGTCGTAGCGTTTTACTTCTTTAACAAAGGTACTGACTTGGATGGTCCTGGTGATATAGTGAAAGAAGAAACACCTGCTGAGAATACGGATATAGCAAAAGAGCCTAAGAACAAAGAAGAAAAAATACTTCAAAAAAGAGACATCAATATTTCTGAAAAAGAAGAAATCATCGTAAAGGATGCTCCTGTAAAAGTTGCAGCTCCGAAGCAGGAGACTCCTCAGCCAAAGAGTATCATTCCTGCAGACAATCAAAATGTTCGCGAATTATATGCGGCTAATTTTCAGCCATCAGAAGAGTGGGAAGAGATGAGAAATGAGGCGGTTCGTTCAACTTCCTTTGAGGTTTTACAGCCAAAGTCTGCCACTGTATTTAAATTAAATACAAAAATTACATTCCAATGGGAAGGAGCGAATGAAAGCCGTTATATCATTGTTATGAATAATAAAGGTGCTGAAGTACATAAAGCTAAAGTTATTACAAACACTTTTGATTTCGACCTAAAACTAAACCCAGGACTTTACTATTGGAAATTAGATAGTGATGATGACTTGCTCCATGTCGGTAGTTTCACTGTGGAGTAGCTGATGATATAGCTGTCTCACCATCCACCCAAGGCCTCAAGGCCAAGCCAGAAAACAAAGCATAGACTATGACCAAAAAACTGTCACTTCTGATTTTTCTCTTTATTGGTTTGCAAACAATGCATGCTCAAAGCCAATTGACGGAGGCCAAGCTTCTTCTAAATAGCAGCCAGTTCAAAGCTGCTCAGTTATTACTACAAGATTTTGTTGACCAAAAATCACGTCAGGATTTTGAGATGGCGGAAGCGGCTTATTTATTGAGCTATTCGTTTCTACAACTCCAGAATTTTGCGCAAGCTGAAAAATACAATGACCTTTCTCTGCAGATTAAAGAAAGACTAAACTATGAGTTTGTTGCAGGTAATTACATGCGAATGGGCACCATCGAATTGCGAAAACAACAATACGAAAAGGCCTTGGATCATTACCTATATGCGCTAGATTTGCCACATGAGGACGAAGCT
>CAKZUK010000132.1 GCA_937921775.1 uncultured Saprospiraceae bacterium | reverse complement strand
TTGAAGGTTGACTTTTCTTCGGTATCTCTAAAGCTTACAGATGAATAGCTTGCAGTTGCGTCTACATTATTTTTACCAACGGTTCGTGCATCTTGCATTTCGGAAAAGATTGGAGCGCAACCATTGATAAGTAGGACCAAGGCTAGGCTAGCTGAAGAAAGAGCAAGTTTCAAAAAGGAGAATTGCTTCATTGTATTTAGTTTTTTAAAATTAATAATTTATCAACAAATAGAAAACCTCTGTTGTATTTCTTGCCAAGGTAACTAATTTTGCAATTCCTTTAGTATTCAAAAAGAGCTTCTTTAAGATTTAATTGAGGAGTATATTTAAATTAGTTTTTCATGACTGAGGGCTCGCCAATTCAATAATTGAAAAATATAATGAGAGCAATCTAATTGATTGGGAAAAGAGAGGAGATAGGGGAGTCTTGGGCATAAAAATGAAACCAAATAAAATATATTTGAGGCTTAAATAATAATAGATCCTAAGAATTTGCTCAATTATTAATTAAGCGAAGACTCCTCATCAGGCCTCAATAGTATACTTCGTTTTGGTAAGGAGAAAAAGAAGGTAGCTCCTTTATCAACTGTAGCTTCAGACCAAATTTCGCCATGATGTTTTTCTATGACGTTTTTTACAAAAGCGAGACCTATTCCAGTACCTTCAAATTCACTTTCGGAATGTAGACGATTGAATATGGTAAACAGTTTTTTTGCATTTTCCATGTTGAATCCTACGCCGTTGTCAGCAATAGAAATAATGAACCGTTCAGATTCTTCTAGCGAATCAATCTTTATGATAGCTTGACTTTTTTTAGAAGAGTATTTAATGGCGTTTCCAATCAGGTTGATAAAAACTTGTTCTAGCAATAGTTTATCTGCGTAAACACTATTGGGAAGGGTGCCCCATTCAAACTGTAGAGATGAAGTATTGTTGATCGTTAATTGACTAACAATTTGCTCTTGGAATGGCTTTAAGGAAATCAATTCAACATTTAGTTCTTTAGCCGTATTTTTGGAATAAGCTAATAGGCCTTGAATCAGGTTTTCCATTTTGATGGCAGCATTCGAAATGAAGTCGAAGTATTCTTCACTTTCAGCATCAAATACGTCAACATTTTTCTTTTTTAAAAGCCCTATGAAAGATGAAATCTGACGAAGAGGTGCACGAAGGTCGTGAGAAATAGAGGATGCAAATGTATTGAGATGTTTATTGGCCAACTCCAGGTTATGCGCTTTTATAAGAAGAGATTTATTGCTTACTTTAAGCTCATCTTCTACTTTTTGGCGCGCTGCCTTTTGAGCATTTAAGAGATCGTTTTGTTTGATGGCTCTACTGATTTTTAAGTTTAGTATTTCAACATCAATTGGTTTTTCAATGAAATCGGTGCCTCCATTTTTTAGAAATTCAATAGCCAGTTGAAGTGAGCTGTGAGCTGTGAGCTGTCATCATGATGATGGGGATATCCAGTTCCTGATGACTTTGTATAAAGTCCAAGCCACTTGCTTCCGGCATCATATAATCGACAACAATCAAATCTATCGACTCTTTCGCAAGAATAGCAGTCGCTTCAGAAATGCCAACAGCTGTAAATACGCTGTAGTCTAATTTTTCAAATCGTCGTTTCAACATTTGAAGAATAGCGGAATGATCATCGATAAATAAAAGAGTTTTCATTTATTACTCATTAAAAAATTTGCAATGGTTGTTTCGAAAGTAAGATCAATAGGTTTGCTTATAAAGTAGTCGCAGCCTGCCTCAATAGTTAAATTGGAATCTCTTACTGCGACAGAAGCGGAGCAAGCGGATACGGTCCCTGTGTAACCTTTTGCTCTTAAACTTCGGATAACCTCAAAGCCATCTAAGTCGGGCATATGTATGTCTAATAGAATAAGATCCGGTTGTAGGGACATGGCTTGCTGAATTCCATCTGCACCATTATTAGCAACCAAAAACTGATATCCCGCCTTTTTCAATCTCCGTCCTAGCATTCGGGAAATTTTGGCTTCATCATCAATAATTAAGATTAATTGTTGTTTCATTTAAGCAGGTGTTCAAAATTGTGTTTACAATAAATTCTGATGGATTTTGAATCTAGACGACTTGCTTTTTTGGAGTAATCCTTCTGGATTGCTTCACAAAACAAGGAAGTATAGGTTTAAAAGGCGCAGCAGTTATTAGTAGATTTAATTTGACCACCTGCTTAAACCAATTTAATTTATTTAAAATGCGTTAAATTGGAAAAATGAGGGTAAACGTAGACCCTTTTAAATGAACACTTTCGACTAGTATTTCACCATTCTGTAGATCAACTAATTTTTTGGTGATTGCAAGCCCAAGTCCAGAGCCGCTCTTGCTACGAGTGGCGGTGGAATTCTCCTGACGAAATACTTCAAAAAGTGAAGGTAAAAATTCTGGTCTAATTCCAGCGCCGGTATCTATAATTTTAATAAATCCACGGTCATTTTGAGGAAATACATGAACTTTGACTGAGCCCTGATCTGTAAATTTCACGGCATTGCCAATAAGGTTGAATAAAATTTGTTTCAATCTAATTGGGTCTATAACTAAAGTAAAGTCTTCAATTTCGGACTTCAGTTCAATCCCTTTTTCTTGTGCAAGCTTATTTAAGGTATGAACTGCGTCTTCTGTGATTTCTTTTATATTGACAGGAATAGGAAAGAGTGGGAGACGGTTTTGTTCAATTCTAGAGATATCTAAAAGCTCATTAATTAATTGTAAAAGATATTTGCCAGATTCCTCAATGTCTTTTGCGATCTCCACTATTTCTTCGGAATCAGGTATGTCATCAATATCAGTGAGTAAAGGAATATTCCCTAGCATAACAGTAAGGGGTGTTCTCAACTCATGACTGATTGTATTTAGGAAGTTGGTCTTATGAAGGGTTGCTTCTTCCGCTTTTTCCTTAGCCTTTATTAGGTCTTGTATAGCTTGAATCTTGGAAGTTACGTCCTTTTGAATTCCAATGAAATGCGTCAGTTTATTATTGCTGTCTTTGACGGGAGAGATGGAGAGTTCACTCCAAAATGGAGTTCCATCTTTTTTATAATTTAAAAGTGTGACGGTGCAAGATTCTTCATGCTTTATAGCGGCCCTAATTTTGTCAATTTCCTTTTGATCCGTTTCGGGGCCTTGTAAAAAGCGACAATTTTTCCCTAAAATATCTTCAGAAGTATAGCCTGTTAATTCTTCAAATGCTGGATTGACATAAATCAAAGGCATATCTGGCAAGGTGAAATCCGAAATAACTATGCCTGTAACAGTGTCATTAACTGCACTACTAAGTAGCTGTTTCGAAATAGATGATTCAGACATTTCTGTTAATTATGGAAGGATACATTAATATGAAGGCTCTTTTTTGAGGAATATTGACGCAAAGTTAATTAAATTACATTTAATATTGGAGGGTAAAATTACTTTAAAAACTGCTTTAATCATTATTTTAATTTAGACAGTGAGTACTATAGCTTTCAATCACGGTTTATTTACAAAATTAAAAGCTCATTCTGCTTTGAATCAGAAATAGATACTTCGTCTAATAATATTTTGATATTTGGGCTTGTATCTTTACCGTTTACGGAGACTATGGATGATTTGTTCTGATATTTCTTTGGTATTTATTTTTTGAGAAATCTATTCTATATAAGTGTTAATTAGCAATGATCAACTGCATCTAGTTGTTTTGCCGTTCACATTTAATTATTTCCCCATTTTCATCCCAACATTTTTCAGATACCAGTTTATCGTTTTTCCAAGTTTGTTCTTTCCAAATCTTATCGCTTGTTGCGCTGTGTTTGATTTTCCAAATTCCAGACCTTTTCCCATTTTTAAAATTTGCATCAATACAGAATCCTGTGTTTTCCACATCACAGATTTTCCAAGGACCTATGCGGATACCGTCCCTCATGTTTCCTGATCCAGCTAGATGACCTTGTTCGTGAAACCATTTCATGAGTCCGTTTGCTTTTCCATTTTTGTAAAAGCCTTCTAGGACCAATACGCCACTATCTTCCCATTTTTTGTGCAGCCCTTCTTTTAATCCTAGTGTATAATTACCTTCTGATTTTATTTGGCCGTTATTGAATTTGGTTCTCCAGAATCCATCTTTTTGATTGTCTTTGTATTGGTTGATTCTTATGGAATCTGTTGGATGGTTTAGTGATGAAATGGATTTAATTGGATCGCTTGCTTGCTTTGGAGTATCAGATTGCGCTGTAGTTGTGTTTGATTGGGCTTGGCTGCTTTTTTCTGGGCTTATTTGGTCGTTGCAGGCTATGCAACTTAATAGGATTGCAAAAATTAATAAGCGAGTGTTTTGATTTGCTATCATGGTTTATTTTTAATACAGGGTCTAATTTTTGAATGGTATTAAGGTATGAAAAATTGATTTACCAATTGACTCACATTTTAAGTTGTAGTCGAAGGATTTAGAACCATTGGAATCTTGAGAGTTGTATTCGTTGATTTTAGTTGGAATGCCCAAGTCGTTGTATTCGTAAGTGTATGTAAAAGTAATCTCATAATAATCAGAAGGTATTGTGCCGTATTCTTCAATGATATTATTTGCACTGTGGTGGAGATGTCCTTTTAGTGGGTTTAGTTTTTCCAATTATTAATTTTTCAAAAGGCCTTCTTGGTAATCAAGTAATTCTTTTTTTAATAAAAAATATCCTCTTGCTAAGAGGTAGGCATAATGCCCCATAGCAGTGTAAAGGGTTCCTAAGTTTTTGTCACTATACTTTTCAAATTCGAAGTAGGTCCAATCTTTTGATAAGTATAAATCAAAATCCGTTTTCATTTCTTCCGTGATTTCCTCGTGATAAATATCATCGTTCAGCAAATCACTAATTCCTTTTTTCAATTCTGCTTCCAATGGTAGAAGTGCAGTAAAGTTATTTTTTATTTGTTGAAATGGTGTGTTGTGATTTATGAAGTCTAAATGATTTGACATTTCTACGTAAATCTCATATCTAGCTTTAGACTCATGCTCCGCATTGAAAAAGCGAGTATATTTTGATGGTAGAATATCTGTTCCAGTTTTCTTTTCGAGTGCTCTGAAAAAGTTAAAGATGGCTACATCGTTTTGCTTTATTTCCATATTGGCTGTGGTAAATTCTTTTGCTACTTTATTAGCCAATTGAGCGCTTTCTTTTTTAGTGTATTTTTGTCCGTCATAATCAAATGTTTTTATTGGGCTACTTTTATCTGAAATCTGCTTTAAAGCTTCTAGGTCAGCTTCCAGTGCAGCAGCAGTGTAGACTAATTCAATTTTTGCTTTAGAAAATAGATCATCAAGCTGTAGATTTTTGGTGTCCGTATTTGATGAATTAAGCTCAAAAGAGATCGGATTTTTATCGTCATAATATCCATTGTAAGTTTTGGGAAAGGAGTTTTTTAAATATCCCTCTTGATAATCTTTTTGAAATTCGTTGAGCGGGAGGTAGCTTTCTTTTTCCTGAAAGGTAACTTCGCTAAACATCTTCTCTGTCAAGCTTTGTTGTGTCTTTTCAATGTTTTGAAAAATGCTATTGGCAGGAGAAGACTCTATTTTTGCGGAAGGAATATTTGATAAATTTTCTAGTCGTTTAACTCGGTCTTCAGTACTTGGATGTGAAGCCCATTGATCCTTTATGACCAATTTAGATTTGTTGAATTTGTTTAGCTCTTCTACAGATACTTGAGGGAAGTTGTGCTCAATTGGAATTTTGCTATCCTTGGCTAGGTGTTCCATCACGAATGAGTGTTCCTTAAAAAGATTCTGACTTTTAAAGTTATCCACTATTTTAGTTTCGTAAAAGGACAATACAGATTGGTAGGAATGTCCAGCAAGTTGCAATCGCAATAAAGAATTTTTAAGTGGTTCGTAGCCAGTTACATTGGCAGCTATTTCATCTGCATGAAACTCCATTTCTCGGGAAAGTCCCATGTAACTTTTATTCACGAAGTCATACATCTTTTGTAAAACCCATTGTATTGCTTGGACTATTTTGAAAGCGGCTGCGGCAAAGAGGGCGAAGTAGCCACTCGCATTTGCCCAATTACTGATCATCTTGTCATAGGCTTCATTGTCATAAAGCATGTTGAAAATGACTTGATTTACGTTGTAAACATAGGACCCAACTTTCATTGTTTTTTGTGAAAAATGTCCAAACTCGTGTGCTAAGATCGCTTTAAGTTCTTCTTCAGAAACACTATTTACTAAACCTAAGCCAATTTGCAAATTTTTTCTAACAGGAAAAAACATACTCCAAAAACTAGAATCATAAAAGACGGATGCATTGACATCCGCTGACAAATAAACCTTCTTTGGGAAGGTAGTGTCAACTTGCTCAACAATGCTGTCGATCATGTTAAAGAGCTTTGGTTCATCCGTACGTTTTATCTCAGTCAAATGAGAGCGATCTACTTTATGTGATTTGAAAATAAATTTAATCAAAAATCCCAATACGAGAAGACCTAAACTTCCCAGTCCAATACCAAGTGCAATGGTAATTAGTCGGGGCATTGAAATGATTAACATTATTCCTGCGTAAAGGCAAGCGGCTGTCAAACCTACTGCAAATATTATTAGGAGTAAGTAGACCAGAACAAATAAGAAAATGGAAATTACAGCTCTTGTTGTTTGAGATTTGAACTCTGGACTCAGTTTGATGTCAGCTATCATTTGTAGAATCTATTTTAGTTTAAAAATAGCTAAGTGGGGAGTGATTCGGACATAATTAACTGATTGTGTTAATTTTATCTGCTTGCTTTGTTGTTTGCAATGGAATCTACTTTGCTATTTTTAGGGTTTTCATTGTTGCTAAAATACATAGTTTTTAACAGTTCACCTACAAAGTGTTGGCATTTTTTGGTTTTAAGAATGCTTTGTCGAAATGAGTTTGTTTAGAATTGGGGAAAGCAGGACTATGACTTATTTGGTTTTTCGATTCGTTAGAAAGATTATATTTAAGTAATCGAGAAGTCAAATATATTGCTCAATCCGAGTCTTCAATTTTTTTGTTTTTGGCTGGTGTACCAAGTAAGAAACCAGTTGACCGCCAGCGATTGCGATTATCCAAGGAAAAGGAAATGGAGTGGAAATAATAAACATAGAAAAAGCTAGAAATACTCCTGAAGCAATTATTTGAATCGAATTACCAATGCTAGGAAAGTTAGGTTTTACTATTGCTAAACCATCCTTATAAGTAATGGTGACTTTGACTGCATCACCTTGCTCGACAATTATGCTACCATTCTTATGCTCAAAAAAGGAAGTGATGCCCGCCTGTTGGAGCGCTTTCTTAATGTCGTCTAAGTTGTTGATTTCATTGTTGGCGTGGAAGTTTTCGTCTAGTATTTCTCCGCTCATAATTAACTAATTTCCGTGAATTAAGACAAGTACTAACTTATGCTTCCTTCTCAAAATAAAGATAGATGTAAAGAGCGGTGCCAAAATTTGTAGCATCAGTAGAGACTAAGCGATATCCTTTTTTGGCATACTCGTCTAGTTTTATTTGAACTTCTTCTTTGGAAGACTTTGAAATATGTTTTGAGTCTAAAGTTAGTTTAGAATAATAGATTAGTGATTCAACTTTGTATTCTTTCATATTGGTTTGTTTTTAATAAATTAGTCCAAGCACTTAAAGATAAAAAGTATTCTAAATATACCGCATTTGGGTTTCTACTCTAGTCATTGCGTGTTTACTGAACCTTTAGCCTGTACTTCTACTCGCAATCAACCATCTTCCAGTCCAGTAAAACTAGCTCCTCTCCATTTTCCTTATGTTTGAGTTTCATGACTGAAATGGGAGATTTCTTTTTATTGAAAATGACTTTATTAATTAGTTGATTGTTTTCTAGATCAAATTCAAATCCTTTCAAACATCCCTCCTGTTTGTGTTCTTTTCCTTCCATGTCTTTGAAGGTATAGTTATCGACGGATTTAACGACGCACCAATATTCGCAATCTTTTGGATTCGCAGATCGGCAATCTCTCCGTTTCTTCTTTAGCGTTTCTTCCTTCATGAGGACTTGCTCGATGGGGATAAATTGAGTGTAAGTAAAATTCTTATTAAAACTACTTGCGGCTAATTCCACTTGCTCAGAATGAAAGGTTCCTTCCTCCGTTTCAAAAGCTACACATTCGCCTTTGTTGATCAAGCGCATCAAGTCAGGTAGGGATGCTTCCATGGTACTTATGGCTTGCCAGTCTTCAGCAATTAGTTGGGCTAACTTTAATTCAAGCTCTATCTGCTCGGTATTATTTTTAGCTCTGTTTAGTTTTCTTTGACTTTTATTACTTAGCTTTTGTTGACTGGTCAATTTAGCTATTGCCTCTGATTGCTTTGTTTTTTCTTTTTGTAAATCTTCTTTGAATGATTCAATATCTTGAAGATAACTTGAAGCTAGTATCTCTTGATTGTTGCTAATGTTTTTAGGGCCGATGACGACTTTGTTCGCAATGATTTTTGAAAAAAGCACCTGTGACTGTAGCTGTCCAATGATAGATAGGCTTATTAAGATTAGTAGAAACTGTTTCATGTTTATATTTTAGAGATACTAAATTATCAATTGCTTGAATTTGAATTGAACAACTGCTTAAGTTAACAAAATTATTCCGAACTAAGCCACTAGTGTTTGACTATCTTTTTTGTAAGGATTTGCTTTTTTGTTCTTATCTTAATAAAGTAAATACCCTTACTATACTTGTTAAGATCTATTTCTTTCAAAGTTGTTTCAAATAGTTTTCTTCCGTAAACATTCAATAATTCAACACTAACTAAGTCTTCGCATAGAATATTTACTTTGTCGAGTGTTGGGTTGGGATAAATTTCTATAGTTTCTTCTAAATCAGAAAGTTGTGAAACATTACTAATGCCGCAATCTCCAGGTATATTAGCGTCTAGCCAATCGATTCTATTCGAAATCCAGTTCTGCATATAATCGATCTCTTCTTCATACGATTGAGGAATCGGAGATGGTTCGAACCAAATAGAGTTTCCAATAAAGTCATCCCAAACCGTGAAGTTACGGTCAATCGCTTCTGAAATATCTAAGGTGCTCATGTTAATCCATGCATTGATAGAATCTTTATGGAGAAAAGATTGTCTAAATTGCTCCCATCTACAGTTCAACTGATTTTGGAAAATCGGGTCTTCCATCATGCTTTGCCACCACATCGGCATTGACTCTAAGTCCTCGCAATCAAACTGATTCTGCAAGTAGGTCCAACCTGTATAATCATTGTTGGAACAAACGCCAGAAACGCCATAGGTCTGATCAAAATCCCAGATCGGACCCGCCACTAGTTTGCCGCCATTACTGTCTTTGTCTTTATGAAGGTATGAACTCAATTTATAGCCATCCGAGTTTTTACTCAATTCATTCATCAATAAAAAATCAGTGAACGAATTAAGGTCAATGTATTCTGTATATCGGATTCCTTGATTGTTGGTATAGTCAGAAGAAAAGACAGCATCTTCGAAAGTGTCCATCCACGTTTCTATGTATGCAGCTTGCTCAGGAAGAATATTGTTTTCTTTTGGATAGTACCATTGGTAAAACATGGGGATGTCTCCTTGGGAATTATAATTGGATTCGAAGCCTTGAGGATCATTCAACCAGTCAATTCTCAATATGTAGCCACCAGTCAATTCGTCTCCAGCGATATCGTCCGAACCTAGTTTTGCAATATCAACTCTATTGTTGTCTCGCTTGATTTTTTCGGTAAGAATGTAAAGGCCCCTGTATTCATCATTTACGATAAGTTCAACGTACCTCCAGTTTGATGCATAGTGTCCCATTTGTTGTGAAAGATAAAAACTAAAAGGAATTCTCAATTGACTTTTATCTATGACCATTGCATGAAGAATCCAATCCTCTTCTTCACCCATACCTAGTAAAGCAACAGAGGTGTCCTGCTCTGATACCGTACGTGTTTCTATAGAGTACGTTTTTTTATCAAAACCTTGCGTTGAGTTCCCTCTGGTTTCGATACCAATAAATCCATTGTAATGATTTGGACTGTCGTTAATATTATTCATAGCCCCTTGACTGTTGTAAATAATGCCCATTGAGGCGGTTATTTTTGGTTCGTCGGGGATGTCCTCTCCTTCTGTATCAATAATGACTATGGGATGCTCACTGCTTGTCAATATCTGACAGTTTGCAGTATTATTAGTTAGTACAATAAATGCTAGACTGAGAATAAAGATTAATTTTTTCATGCTGCTGTTTGTAATTCAATTTGTTTGGTGTAGAACGAAAGGGAGTTAGCTCGTCACATTCTATTTTGTAAGTATTTGACTAGTCAAGTCAATAAGTTGGAAAATAAAATATAGTTCGCAGCTCTGCTTATTAGACCCAACCTAAATAAAATAAGTGATGATTGAAAGCAGCTGTTTCTAGATTTCTGAGTTTGGTAAAATTTATAACAATTCTTCAATTATATTGTTTGGATTACAATAGAGTCCCAAGTTAAAAAGTAGGGCTTATTCGCCAGCTCGTAATATTTCTATAGCCATCGAAATACTATCGACCAGAGCGTCGTCTCTTTTTTCTAAAACATTGTCATTAAAACGGATGTTTCCTTTCTTGTCCAGTATGAATTTTGAAGGAAGAGAATTTATTCCAAAACCAACAGTCATCCTATTTTCATTGTCCATCAATACGTTGAATGTCA
>CAKZUK010000131.1 GCA_937921775.1 uncultured Saprospiraceae bacterium | reverse complement strand
AGGTTTGCAGCAATACATGACTTGTTTGGGCTTATGGTCGAGATATGAATATATCTTTTCCGATTTTTATAACAAAAATCTAGTCTACTACAAAAAAGGATCAGAAGAATGGGGTACTCCCATCGACTTTGAACAACTAACACCAATAGAAGAAATTAATACCCTCTCAAACCAGTATAAAGTTTTTCCCAATCCTGCCAACGAATCAGTACATATTCATATTGCAAACACAGTTGCACCAATCACAAGTTGGATTTTATATGACCTCAACGGTGTTTTGCGAAAGCAAGCCCAACAGCTTATACAACAGCAAATAAAAATCGAAGTCGCTAACCTTCCGACAGGATTGTATCATTTAGAAATTATAAATAAAGATGGCTTTCATTATCGGCAACCGCTTGTGGTCAGCCATTAGTCAATGAGATCGCTTTGCTGAGAGAGCGTCATACTGGCGGCATGCCTGAGAGATCGCTTCGCTGAGAGACTTCCTGCTAAGGCACTCCGATTGGGTGTCACGGTCGAGAGAAGTCTCTCAGCGCAGTGGTCTCAAAAAATACCTATATTTGCCCCAACAAATAAATCTCAGTAATGATTCAACGCTTTCTCCTACTTATCACATTGATCAGCATCTTCGCCTTTGCCAGCAAAGACCGTAAAGAATACCCACAAAATTACTTCCGATCACCCGTCAATCATGAAATTAGGTTGTCAGGAACTTTTGGTGAACTTCGCCCCAACCACTTGCACGCAGGCATCGACATCAAAGCAGTCAACGGTAAAATAGGGCAAGCCATATTCGCAGTAGCAGATGGCTACGTGTCTCGCGTAAAAATGCAATCAGGAAGTTACGGAAAGGTATTGTACATCAGTCATCCCAATGGCTATACCTCCGTTTATGCACACCTCCATAAGTTTACACCTGAATTGGAAGAATATGTAAAAAATGCACAGTATCAGAAAAAGTCCTTTGAAGTCGATCTGTATCCTGAAGTTGGGAAATTTAAATTTACGCATTCAGAAAAGATAGGGACACTCGGTTTGTCCGGACGTTCTTATGGACCACACCTGCATTTTGAAATTAGAGATAGTGGTACAGAGAAGCCAATCAATCCATTGCTCTTTGGTTTGCAAATAAAGGACACCCGCGCACCAATGATCAACGAGCTAAAAGTGTATTTCCTAAATGATAAAAGAGAAACCACTAGAACAAAAACGTATAAACCGATTCAGTCCGGTGGTAAATATCGAATCAAAGGCGACACGATTTCATTAAGTGCTTGGCGAACTGGTTTTGGTTTGAAAACCTATGACAACATGAATAGCACCTCCAACTGGAATGGTGTCTACGCAGTCAGCATGTACCAAGATGATGATTTGATTTACAGCTTTGAAATGGAAACTTTTGATTTTGGCGAAAGCCGCTACATTAATGCGCACTTGGACTACGAAGAACAAGTGGCTAAGAAAAGTTATTTCAATCGATGTTACACCCTTCCGGGAAATCGCCTATCAATTTATCCTGAGCAGAAAAACGATGGGGTTATAAAATTACACAAAAACAAAGCGTCAAAAATTACTATGGTTTCTGAAGACCTTGGCGGAAATAAATCCAAACTCGAATTTTGGGTGAAACGAAAAAAAGTAAAACCAGCTGATACGAACCCGTACAATTACCTACTTCCTTATAATGAAGAAAATATCATAAACAACGAATCGATTTATTTGTATTTTCCTGCTCGCTGTCTCTATGAGAATCTGTATATGGAATATCATTCCACTCGGGATAAATCAGCTAATGTATACTCGTCGGTCCATCATATACACAATTACAAAACGCCAGTGCACCGTTATTTCGATATTGGGATCAAACCGGTGGGTTTGCCTGACTCGCTACGAAGCAAAGCATTCATTGCCTATTGCGACAAAAAGAATATAATCTCTAACTGCGGTGGAAAATGGAAAGACGGAAAGCTACAAACAAAAGTGCGCGATCTTGGCGACTACTCCATCATGACGGATACAGAAGCACCGAAGATCATTCCCAAAAATTTTAAATCCAACATGAAAGGTTTTAATACCATGTCTTTCAAAATAACGGATAACTTTAAGGCGGCTAAAAATGTAACTTACCTCGATTATAGAGCTACAGTGGATGGAAAATGGATTTTAATGGAATATGATGCGAAAAATGACATGATTACGCATCGTTTTGATGGATCTATTAAACCAGGAGCCCATGTTTTGCGTTTAACTGTGGAAGATAGCTGCGGCAATAAGAAAGTTTTTAAAAGAGATTTTAAACGATAGTTTACTGGCTTTTAGCTTTTGGCTCTTAGTTGTTGACTTCCCCACAAACGCGTAAGAGGAAAGCCAACAGCTAACAGCTAATAGTTAACGGCCTCAAAAAAAATAAACATGACACATTTAAAAGTAGGTGACAAAGCTCCAAATTTTGAAGGAGTAGATGAGAATGGGAATACCATTAAACTCAAAGATTTCAAAGGAAAAAAATTAGCTTTGTTTTTTTATCCAAAAGATAATACTCCAACTTGTACGGTAGAAGCTTGCAACTTACGGGATAACTACGATGACCTAAAGGAAAATGGTTACGAACTGTTAGGGGTCAGCCCGGACAGCTCTAAAAAGCACACCAACTTCATCGAAAAGTACGAACTCCCGTTTCCGCTACTCGCAGATACAGAGCGAACAACAATGGAAGCTTATGGTGTTTGGGGCCCTAAGAAATTTATGGGAAGAACCTTTGATGGTGTACACCGCGTCACTTTCGTGATTGATGAAAAAGGAAAGATTGAAAAGGTAATTGAGAAGGTAAAAGCGAAGATACATTCGGCTCAGATAATGGAGTAGTGGAGAACTGCTCAAATGTAAAACCGAAAAATGATAAATGTAAAAGTGCCTGAAACTAGAGATATAAGAGATTTGTTTACGTTCGAGGGTAAACTTTTACATTTTAACTTTTGCGGTTTTACATTTAATTACTCATGAGGAGAAGCATGATAAACCGCCAAAAAAATCATAGCCACCTTCATCTGCAAACTAACCTCTTCATCCATTTCATCCTCTATACGCCAGTCGCGAGGATCACCCTCCCATTCTGTTTCCATTTCGAAGCTACCTTTCTTTTCATCGCGGACTGTCCATTCGTTGGTATTGTTACCCCATTTGGTTTTGAAAACCAGAGTCGTTTCATTATCGGTGATGCGCCATTCGCGGAAATCATTGGCAAATAATCTACGTGCAGTTATCGTGAGCCCATCTCCTCTAATTTCGAACTGACTCGGATCGCTTGGGAAAGTCGCACGAATCGTACCAGACAAATCACCGATACTATAATCCCATTCCGACCAATTATTTTGTGATTTCCAACGCATATTCAAGTTACCTTCCATGTCCTCCTCATCTGTATAGATGAGCCATTCCCTGAAGTCGTCACTATAGTAGGTGCGCATTCCCGTCAGCCATTGCGCTTCAGAAATCAGAGGCATTGACAAAAAGCAAAAAAGTAAAACGAGTAATTTGTTCATTTGTATAAAATTTGATTTGACTGTGATGAGAATGTGAAATTCAAATTCAATGTACACAGATGGCCTTAAAGATAACTCAGCTCCGCTTGGCGGTCCGACAGGCTTGAGTTTGAAAATGAGCCTTGAACTTTCCAACTTACGCTTCCCACCAATATACCCAGAAATCTCCACAGATGCTCATCTTTAACAAACCATTAGTATTCTGTTCAAATATTGTAGCGGGCTAATCTCGAGCTGAACGCTTCCTACTCTCAAGAAATCTCCCTACATTCACAGCAAAACAGCCTCATGAAAAATAATATTTACATTATATTGGTCATTCTAATTTGGGTATTGAGTCCCTCAAACACGAACGCCCAGTACTTCTCAAAAGCCCCAGAATTAAATAAGAAAGTCCATAAAATAGTAGAATGGATGCAATTGGATGGGGAAGTAATAAAAGCCAATACTAGCTATTTTAACAAAGCGGGAAACCTAGTTGGGTATTACAATGAAGAAGATAAAAACGGCGAAAAGATAAGCTTGAAATACGATGAAAAAGGTCGACTTGTAGAAAAGAAAATAGGTAGCGAAGAATCGTCTACCACCATTCGCTATGCTTATAAAAAGAACATAAGTATTCGTCAGGAACATTACCGGGGTAAAGTTTTCAAAATTTTTGAATACCGAAACGATAAAGGCCAAATGATTGAAAAGAAGACATTCTTGAAAGGTGGTGAGTTAGGTGAAAAATTTATTCTACGAGAACGCTACCTTTATCATTATAATGAACAAGACAGCTTGAAAGGTACTACTCACAAAGTGTATTCTCTCGATGGTAGACGGAAAGGGAAAAGTTTCGAAACAAAGAAAATGGTCTACACCTATGATCGTAAAACAGGGAAAAGATCAAAGGTCATTTACTTCGATGTCAACGGAGATGAAGCAACTCGCAACCAGTATAGCTATTTTTCCGATGGCCGCATCAAAAAAATTATGATGATTTCACAATCCCCAAATGAATCGAATCGACTCATTGAATTCCAATACAATGGAGATAAAACGCTCTGGCAACAAATTGAAACCACTAACTATAAACGCTTCGTGAAAATTTATAAGAATAGACGACTAATTCGCCAACGCACGTATATTGGTGACGAGCTGTTTGCGATTGTGGATTTTCAGTATGTGTTTTATTGATGCTTAGCCCATAAATTCCCAAGCAGATCGATATCCTCCTACCTTATCCACATAATCCATAAAGGCACCATAGAATTTATCGTTACCGATAGTAGCACTATCACCGATAACAATAAGTTGCTTTTTTGCACGAGTCATAGCTACGTTCATTCTGCGGTAGTCAGATAAGAAACCAATTTCACTTTTTTCATTGGAACGAACTAGAGATATATAAATGACATCGCGTTCTTGTCCCTGA
This sequence comes from uncultured Saprospiraceae bacterium, assembly GCA_937921775.1. GTDB lineage: Bacteria > Bacteroidota > Bacteroidia > Chitinophagales > Saprospiraceae > CALGLS01. The sequence continues at coordinate 32,267 of CAKZUK010000131.1, read as the reverse complement.
AATGAGTCAATGGTGTCGATGCTAATTAGTGGGACGAAGTCCGCGCACTTTTCATCTTTTTCCATTTCATCTTTAATATAAATACATTGCGCGCGATAAGGAGAGATGATGGCGATAGATGGCAGCTCCATATTTTTTTCGGCCAGTTGTCCGGTGAATTGAAGGAAGTGCTCGCGAATAATAAAATACTCACCAGCATTAAATTTACTTTCCGTTTTAGGATTTATTTCTTCCATGAAGCCACAACCTGCGGTGTCAATATACTCGATAGGAGAGGCGAATGGAAGTTCCAATTCCCAATTGGCAACGGTTTCCGAAGCAATTAATTTATTGTCGTAAAATTGTTTGTTAGAAAACTGCATGATCTTTTCATTCATGCGATATTGTGTGTCTAGAAAACTAACTGATTCAAAACGTTCAACCGCTTCTTCTAAAAGCGTAACGCCAAATCCTTCTCGCTTGGCTTGATTGGATTTGACAGTTGGTGATAGCTGAAAAGGATCACCAGCCAATACAACTCTATGTGCACGAATGATCGGAATCCAGCTAGCAGGATGCAAAGCTTGTGCTGCTTCGTCGATCACTACCGTTCTGAATTTTATTTGTTCCAACATGCTGTGAGATGCATTGACCAAGGTACAGGCAATGACATTGGCACTGTGTAGTATTTCGGAAATTATGCGATCTTCTAGCGCTTTTGCCCAAGCTTCCAAATCTTTTGCTTCCTGATAGGCTTCGTTGCGATCTTCACGCTCCTTTGCACCAAATTTACGTTTGAAGCGTTTGGCTTCTCTACGCATTTTTGCGGCTTCAATTTTTACCTTCTTTATATTTTTACTTTCGGGATGATCAGATAGTCGGCCATCCAGCGTGAGCGAGATGAGTGATTCATCTACTCGAGATATATTCCCAATTCGAACGACATTTAATCCTTTTGAAGAAAGACGACCAGCTAGTAAATCAACTGCCGCATTGCTGGGAGCCGTTACTAAAACCGTTTTTTCTGTTTCGCACAAAAGTTTAATCGCATGTACAATAGTTGTTGTTTTTCCAGTGCCCGGTGGGCCATGAATGATGGAAACATCTTCAGCAGCTAGCACTTTTTGAACGGCCATTATTTGTGCCTCATTAAGATAGGGTTGATGGACGACAGGTAAGGAACCAAATCGAGGTTGGTCTCCGCCAAGTAGGATACTTTTTAATTCTGAAATCCGCCCGGTTTTGGTTTTGTGTAAAACATCCAAAACGTTTTCCATCTCGCGGTAAGTGCGTTCGTCAAAAAGTAAATCTACGCCTAGCTGTCCATTCATGATCCAGTCGGGAAGGTCTTTGGCGTTCAATATAATTTTCATTTTGTTTCTTTCAACAAAATGAATAACCCCATTTTTAGAACGCTTATCGCTTTTGCTAAATTTATCTTCTGCCAAAGAATAGAAAGTAACGGGGGCGCCACCTCTGAATCGATGTGGTTCGTTTAGCGCAGTACTTCTTTTTACAGTGATGAAAGCACGATCGCCAAAAGTATAGCCTTGTTTTAATATTTCGAGTGGATGCCAAGTAACTCCTTTTTTACGCTTTTCAGTTAAGGACAATTCGAGTACATTTTGACGGTACTGTTCAAAGTCTTTGTCCTTTTCAATCTTAAGGAGTCGTTGTAATTCTGTGATTCTATTATCAATTATGCTATCCGCCATTTCGTAAAGATAAGTAAAAGTTGGAAGTGGGAGGATGTAAGTGGGAAGTTTCCCATTCTAAGCTTTGGAGGCAATAAGGGACTTAAGGTTTGAAGAATGGGCGAGATGCAAGTGCTATGATTGCGTATCCTTCAAATCTGGGTAAAAAAAGAAATCCCGAACTTTGAAGCGAGTTCAAAATTCGGGATAACTTGTGTTTGGAGAAAATTAACCTAGAAAGGTAGATCGTCGTCCATGCTCTCAGAACTAGTCGTTGCTGTTGGTTCAGCAGTTGGGAAGTTCTGGTTAGCAGCAGGGGGAGCAGCAGCAACCGTTTCGCCAGCTTTGTCAAGTCTCCAGGCATCAAGGTTGGTGAAGTAAGATGTTTTATCATCTTTTGTGTATTCCCGACCACGCAATGAGAAAGTAACTTTCATCATATCACCTTCATTGTAAGGCTCGAGTTTGTCACAATTGTTCTGTGTTAATTGGAATTTTACGATTTGAGAATAAGCACCATCTTCCATTTCAATAACAAATTCTCTTTTCTTGAATTTGTCAGTAACTTGAACGGTATCAAATTTCTTGTGCAATTTTCCTTCTGCTTCAAACGCCATGGTTTGTAATTTTTTAGTTTTAAAAAAAGGTGGAATTAATCTATTGATTAATTCAGGACTACAAAAATACAAAAGAGACTTAAAATAAAGAAGGAATACCGAGAGAAACCCCGTATTCCTTTTCCGAAAGATTATTTTGCCTGCTGTTAGCAATTAGCTTTTGGCAATTGGCTTCCTTTGAGCGCATTTATTAAAACGAGTCTGAGGGAAGCCAATAGCCTTTATGTCTTAGCTACTTCTACCAACTTGTAAATATCGGTAGGGCTTTCGCAAAGAATCGCTCGATCTCCTCTGATGGCGATAGGAGCTCTAAGTAATTGTGGGTTTCTTTGAAGCACATTAATCCAACTTTCTCGACTAAATTCTCGTCCTTTGATGTGCTCCTGATAATAAGGGTGTGCCTTATTCATTAGTTCTTTGGGATGGCGATCCAATGATTTGATAATCATTTGCCAACTTGAGCTGGTGGAGGGGTTTTTCTCAAAACTGTATGCTTTGACATGTGAAACCACGCTCTGAGCGTAGGCTACTGTTTTCCGATCCGGACTTGACTCAGGATTGTAGTAGATTAATATTTCGCGAATATGTGTCTTCATGGTTTAATATTTTGATTTTATGCGAAATGGCAAACACAATATATCGTTTTTATTTTTTAAAGCCAAATTTTATTCTAAATAAAAAATGTTTTAATATGTTTTTTGTCGTCATATTTAACAATTCCCAAAAGAATAATCCCTCAACCGTATGAAACTGGATGAGGGATTTTCTTTATAGCTCTACAGCATAGTCCGCAAGAGACTTTACGTAGACTATGGAGTTGATAAAAGCATTATTTTTTTCTTCGTTTTAAGAAAACCAAAATACGAGTAGTTAAATTTACGCGTGAAATAATTCATCAAAATTTTTCACAAAAAATCGACCTTAACCTTAACCTTACTGGCACTATTTATGTTGTTGGGATTGCGCCCTCCGTAACGTCTATTAACAATATAACAACATGAGAGGATTCCAAAAAGTATTCATTTTATTAACCTTACTTATCGCCATTTCCTGTGGCAAAGAAAATCAGATCGAACCGCAAGAGCAATCTCCTGACACAAAAGATTCTGAAGAAATTTCTATACTTAATCTTTTAGAAGCAAACTATATTAATCATTATTTCTCTATTCCCGCCCAAGAAAGAGGAGAAGTTGATCCGGATGACTTTATACCAACTTATGAAATGTTAAATGAAATAGCAGAATTAATATTAGCCGATGATGCAGCACAGCCGTTTTTAGATAATTTCCTCGAAAATTATGGCTCCTTCGAATGGAATTATTCCTTCATGAAAAAACAAGATGACCTTTGTTTTATCTCTATTCCTATGCTTAAGAACGGTCAGCTAAGTGGTGTACTCAAGTTTTATAAAAAGGGTGATGAAAGAGCTTTAAGATTTGTTAGTAAATTGGTAATTGATGAAATCGTAGCAACCTATGAATTCTCAGGTGATTTAGACCTTTTGAAGGGGGCAATGTTTGATTTATTCATACTAGAAGCTAGTATTGATCATACTTTTAATCAAGATTATGCTGAATGGTTGAGAAGGAACCAATTAACAAATGATGGATCCTCAAGAGGGGAGTTTTGGTGTATAGAGTATATTACTGATTGGTATGTAAATGTAGCACTGGATGGTTCTCCAGGAGGAGATTGGATTTATGATGGTTCGTCCACAAGCTTAGAATGTTTTTTTAGCACTTCAGTTGGTTCTACAGGGACTACTACCAATTTTTTTCCTGACAATTACCCTCCTAATAATGAGGGCAATGGGGGAAGCAACACGAATACAAACACAAACACGAATACAAATTCCAATAATAATACAGAACCTAACACTCCTCAAGAAAATTGTTTGGAGGAATTGGGTTTGTCTACGCAAGTGTATATTAATGAGTTGCTAAATTCGAGTATAACATTTCCTTGTGGTGGAAGTATTGAAGAAGCAGTTAATAGTGCTGCAATGTATTTGATTGAAACTGGACAATGTGAGAAACTAGGGGGACTGGATGCATTCTTAGAGGGTTTACGTGACTTTGACTTCATCAGATTAGATGAGAGTTTTGTATCAAATGAAAAAATGAATTGTGTGTGGAATTCTATTCTTAATAGTAATAATGACATAATGTGTACTACATTGTCTAATTTTTTTGGATCTTCGAGTTATGATATTGATTTTTATGTTCAAGACTTCCCAGCAAATCCAGCTCAAGCAACCACTACTACATCAGACCAAGGAGGAGGCTTTGTAACTCAATTCAATCAGGATTATGTCAATGAAGCCTGTCCAGTAGAGTTACTTGAAACTATACTGCATGAAGCAATTCACGCAGAGATATTGCGAAGGCAGTTTACATATACTCTAGCTGAGCAGGAACAATTATTCCCAGAAATGATGTTATACCTTACTGATCCCAGCTTATCCGACTGGCAACATGAATATATGGCGAATGAGTGGTTTGATTCATTATTAGAGGCAGTAATAAATTTTTACCCATCAGGGTTCACATTAGACCAATATGAGGCTATTGTTTGGGGGGGATTACATGAAACAAATGCGTTTGAACAAAACTCAGGAATGACAGAAACAGAATTAGACAATAAAATAGATTTAATAAGAACTAATTGCGATCAATCATGCGACTAATGTCAGTACTCTTTTTAATAATACTTTTTACAAGCTGTAAGCAATCAGATACTTTTCACGGAAAGTGGTTCAACAAAGAATTCGGGCTAGTTGTAATAAATGATTCAACGTTTACTCATTTTTCAAACAACGCAATCCCCGAAGCTACCTGGCCATTAATAGAAAAGAATACTTATGAATGTAATGAAATGCGCTATGAAGGTTGTAAATTAAGAAAGAAAGTGAAAGGCCCTATTTTGGTGACTGTTGAGAAGGATGATGATTTAATACTGCTTAAAAGTCAACATCCTTGTTTTGCAACAAAATTTTTAAAAAAGCAGAGAAAACTCGAAAATTTATCTGAATTGAGTAGAGATATTACATACGACTCTATTTCTGTGCGAGCTAGAATTAAAGGAAAATGGAAAGAGGTCATAATAACCAAGGATAATGTAGGTGATATAGTAAATAAGGGTTCACATCTAACATTGGATGAACAAATTTGGTTGATATTTTTTAGCGGTACCGATTATTACCATGACGAGTATTCGCCAACCGAAACCTTAATTTTAAGATTTAAGTCGGGTAGATATCAAAATACAAAATCGATTAATATTTTTCCATATCCACCTCACCTAAGACCTTTTTTGAATCATGTTACAAGTGAGCTAAATGAGTAGTAGAAGTAAGTATTTAATGTTTTAACAATTGCCAAAAGAAAATCCCTCAACCGTTTTTATACAGTTGAGGGATTACTTTTATATTCAAAAGGCCAGACCAAAGTGCATTGTAACTGCAACTTTAATTGCCATTCCATCTAGTACGCTTTCGCAAAAACCACCCGACGATTAGAAGGCGCTCCAGTCAAAATACATTTCCCTTCTTCCTCCGTCCAGTCATTAGGAATACAACGGATGCTTGCTTTAGTCAATTCCTTAATCTTCTTTTCTGTCTCAACGGTTCCATCCCAATGCGCATAGATGAAGCCACCTTTGTTTTCGAGAATATCAGTAAACTCTTCCATTGTATCTACTTTGAAAGTGTGCGCTGCACGGTGATCCAAAGCACGTTGGTACAAGTTGTCTTGAATGTCAACTAACAGTTGTTCAACGTAATCTGCAATCCCTTCGAGTGCTTGCGATGCTTTTTCTTTGGTATCTCTTCGCGCTACTTCCACTACACCTTTTTCCAAATCTCTTTTTCCTATAGCTATTCGAACAGGGATGCCGTGCATTTCATGTTCTGCAAATTTAAAACCAGGACGTTTCTTTTTGTCTTGATCATACTTTACAGTAATACCTTTTGCTTTAAGCTCAACCATGATTGTTTCAACCACAGCGTCAATCTCCTCGTTAGGTTTTGGAATTGGAATGATCACCACTTGAGTTGAAGCCAGTTTTGGTGGAACAACCAAACCTTCGTCATCAGAATGCGTCATAATCAAAGCACCCATTAGTCGAGTACTTACTCCCCACGATGTAGCCCAAACGTATTCTGATTTTTGATTTTCATCTAAGAATTTTACATCAAAAGCTTTCGCAAAGTTTTGACCTAAAAAGTGAGAGGTGCCAGCTTGTAATGCTTTACCATCCTGCATCAATGCTTCGATAGTGAAGGTGTCTACGGCACCCGCGAATCGTTCGTTCTCAGATTTGAAACCTCTGATAACAGGGACTGCCATAAATTTTTCTGCAAACTCTGCATACACTTCCTGCATCTGTTTTGTTTCTGCAATTGCCTCTGCTTTAGTTGCATGCGCTGTATGGCCTTCTTGCCAAAGGAATTCCGCTGTTCGTAAAAACAAACGAGTTCTCATTTCCCAACGAACTACATTACACCATTGATTAATGAGCAATGGTAAATCTCGATAAGATTTAATCCAATCCCTATAGGTGTTCCAAATAATTGTTTCTGAAGTAGGTCGAACGATTAGTTCTTCCTCCAACTTCGCAGATGGATCAACGATGACACCTTCGCCATTCGGATCGTTCATCAATCGGTGATGCGTGACGACTGCACATTCTTTTGCAAAGCCATCCACGTGTTGTGCTTCTTTACTCAGAAAGCTTTTAGGAATGAAAATTGGGAAATAAGCATTTTGATGCCCCGTGTCTTTAAACATTTTGTCCAACTGGCCTTGCATTTTTTCCCAAATACTAAATCCATATGGTTTGATCACCATACAGCCCCGTACTGCAGAGTTCTGCGCCAGGTTTGCTTTTTTTACAATGTCTAAATACCATTGGGAGTAGTCTTCTTCTCTACTTGTGATTTCTTTTGCCATATCTGATTCTACTTACTTGTGTGTTACTAATTGAAGTTATAATTGGGTATATCGTCTAACAGAGCATAACTTTAATTAACTTCATTCAATAAAATTTGTTCTATTTAAAATAAGTTCTTTGCGAAAATGGGATGTTTTTATATAAATAAGCCCCATTTCAATAATTTTATATAAAAAAGTCCGTTGTTAAGTCAATTACTCATATAACTAAATACAAGAAGCTGAAGACAATAAACATACAATTTTAACAAATACTTAAGCATAACACATGTGACGAGAAAAAAGTGCCACGTCTTAATAGTGTAATTTGCTTAGAAAGGTTAGCTGGAATTGTCAACAGAACCGCAAAAAGAACAATGGATTAATGTTTTAATAGCTTTAAGAATTAAATTTAATCTACTTAAAGGTTAATTTAACATCAATAAAAAGCCATTTATTAAGAACTTTAATACATTTTTAACTAAAATTAAGCTACAAAAGTAATAAATTACACCTGTAACTTGTAAGAGAGTCACAGTAATTACACTAAATAATTAAGTATGAAAAATTATAAGATTTTTTCCCTTTTTATCGCCTTGTTCGTTTTTGGAATGGGAACCACGGCCATCGCTCAATATGACGATGTCTATTACAACCCAGACGAGGACAATGACGCATCTACTGAGTATTATTACGATAATGCAGACGATGAAGACTATTCTAACAACAATAGCAATGAATCTTCAGACTATGATAATGATAGTTATGATGATTATAACAGTAACAGTGGCTACGACTATCAGTATTCTTCAAGAATCCGTCGATTCCACAGACCATACAGAGGATTTGATTTTTATGCACCCGTATATGTAGATGCGTATTCTTACGATCCTTTCTACGCTCCTGGTACTGCGATCTATGTTTTTGACAACTATAGAGACGCTAGAAGATTCAATCGCTATAACCGCTATAACAGCTGGAATAGCTACCGACCTGGATTCACTTTCATCTTCTCCAATGGAGGTGGATATGGATACAATAACTACAACCCTTACGGTTACAATAGTTATGGTAACAACTATAATACCTTTAATAACAACTATTACAACGGTTATGGTAACAGCTACGGAGCTTATAATAACTACGGTGGAGGATATGGTAGCAATGTTTACTGCCCACCATCATGGAGTGGCGGGTCATATACAGGAACTACTACACCAACAAGTTCTTACTCTGGAGCAAGAAGAAGTGGTGCAGGAACTGCGAATGATGTAAACACTACAAGAAGACAAAATAGTACTGCTAATCCTGATAGAGGAGGAAGCGCTACTACAAGAAGCAAAGCGACTAGAGGAAATACTTCTCGTAAGAAAGAAGCTACAACGACTAGATCTACCAACCGTACAACGTCTGGTAAGACTTATGATCGCCCAAGCAGACGTTCTTCTTCAAAGTCGAACACTTCTTCAACGAGAAGCAATTCTAAAAAGAACTACAATAAAGCTAGTAGATCTTCTTCTTCTAGATCTTCAGGGAAGACCTACAAAAGAAGTAACAACCGAAGTTCTTCCAAAACATACAGCCCAAGTAAGAGCCGTAGCGGAAGCAGTAAGTCTAGAAGTTCTGGAAGCAGCCGAAGCAGAAAACGAGGAAACTAATATAGGTTTCAAATAAAATATTCTCTAAAAAGTGGGTGGATGGTTGTATAACTTTCACCCACTTTTTTATGCCCAGATAGCAGCTAATAATATTAAAATAGACAGATTTGTTAGCTAATTTAATTAGAGTGGCTGTTTGTAACATTTGAACCTTGGCAATCTGTCTGGATGAGCCATGGGAAAGTAAGAGATTGTTGTTACATTTGAAGGCCAGACTTTATAAAGATTCGGTTAAACATTTTTAAATATCCTCATCATAATCTATAATATATGAATCGTATAGCTCATGTTTTTTATTTCTTGTTTGTAGTGAGTTTGCTCAACGCACAAACTACCTCTGACGCTTTGCGTTATTCTTTTCTTGAACTAGGAGGAGGAACGGCGCGAACAATAGGCTTAGGGGGTTCTATGGGAGCTCTAGGGGCTGATTACTCTACCCTGAGTACTAATCCAGCGGGACTGGCAATGTATCGCAGTTCTGAGTTTGTGATTACGCCTGTTTTTCAAGTAAAGAGAACGCAGTCTCTTTTGGCTGGGACCGGTAATAATTCAAATTCTGAAAATGCAAATGACTTCAGTTTGAGTAATGTAGGAATCGTCTTTGCTTCTCAACCCATGGCTTCTAAATGGAAGTCGATGAACTTTGGAATTGGGATGAATAAATTAGCCAATTTTAGTCAAGAGTTTACTTATAATGGATTGTCAAGAGGATCTATAGTAGACCGATGGGTAGAGCTTGCAAATGGTTTCACACCAGATGAACTGTATCCATATGAAGAAGGTCTTGCCTTTGAAACTGAAGCGATATTTGGGCCTGATCAAGATTTGATATATGGTAGCGACTTTGAATTGAATCCGGATGCAGATGTTAAGCGTAGTCAGACGGTAAAGACGGATGGCAAATACAATGAAATGGTGCTTGCTCTTGCTGGAAACTACAACAACAAATTTATGTACGGATTGACCGTCGGTTTGCCTTTTATACAGTATTCAGAAGAGAAAGTATACACAGAAGAAAATAATGATGAGGAATCGATTCCTAACTTTAAGGATCTTACCTTTTCCGAAAACCTAAGAACTACTGGCTTTGGTATCAATGCAAAAATTGGAGTGATTTATCGCATCAATCAGATGTTTCGATTGGGAGCTTCAGTTCATACACCTTCTGCTATTAGTATGACGGATCGTTGGGATACCTCACTTAACTATGACTATGTCTTTTATGATGAACGATTTGATAATGAGGCTTCTGAGCCAGAAGCTGAGCCTTACGAATATAAGCTCAGAACACCAATGCGTGCCATGATAAGTGGAGCGGCTATCATCAAGCGCTCAGGATTTATTACTGCTGAGGTCGAATACGTAGATTACTCCAAGTCTAAGTTTGATTTAACCGTAAATGCCTCTGATCCAGGAACCGTCGCCTACGAGGGAACTCTAAACGAAGAAATCGCAGATGTTTTCAATTCTGCTATTAACATTCGCTTAGGAGGAGAATATGTTTACGAAAAATTTCGATTTCGTGCGGGTTATGGCATAATTGGCACACCTTATGCGGATGGTTCTAGCAATACTACTTATAGTCTAGGTTTAGGCTTTCGTCAAAAGAAGTTCTATATGGACTTTGCTTATAAAGGTTTAAAAACAGATGAAACCTATATACCATACCGCTTAACAAACGCCGCTTTAGAGCAAGTAGTAACAAATGAAGGAACAGCTAACAGATATATCTTGACCCTCGGGTTTAGATTTTAGAAGAAACACTAAAATCACCTAAAGCCGGAGAATACCGGTAACGCTATGAAGAAAATTTGGATTTATGCATTTTTATTGCTCAACACATTTGTGTCAAGCGATAGCTATGCCCAGGTGGATTCACTGGGGTGGGGGACTAATTACCCTGCAGTACCAGAGCGTATGATTGCAGAAACCAAGTGGCGCTATACCTATGCCATTCATCTCGAGTCGAATACCATCATTCACCAAGCCGAGGATTTTTACGACTATTTCCTACATTTCCGATACGATTATACTTTTGAGCAATATCTCAACGGGCAGATGACTCGTGGTACCTGGAGCTTAAATGGTAGCGAACTATTTTATAGCTTTAAGCACATCAAAAAATTTGAGATTGCTGGAGCTACTAAAAATACACTGATGCTTGAATTTACTCAAGCCAATAGTAAAGGAACTTATCAATATCATTTCATTCGTGTGAACAGTAAGGATGCTCCTTTCGTAAAACCTTCTTACGAGCTTCCTGAGGTACTAGTAGAGCGTACTGATGTCCGAAAACTAAAAGATAGATTAGCTTTTAGAAAAAAGAAACGTAAACGAAAGTCAAGGAGAGAAAGAAGAGCTGAGAAAAGAAAACCGAATAAAGAGCCCATCTTTATCAATATAGAATTGATTGGTGGTGGTTATTACGGAGGTATTGATCCGGTGCTCCGTGATTATATTCACATTAAAAGCGATGGCCGCCTGGTCAAAGAATATAAAGGTACGAATACTGGTTTGACGATTACAAAAAGAACGATTCCTCGCGATGAATTGGAGCAATTTGCTGAGTTTATCATCGCACAGCGTTTCTTCGAATTTGAGCAAATATATGATTGTGATATGGCTGCTTGTGAAGAACGCAAACGTGGAAAACCCATACCTATTCCGCTTCGCTTAGTTGTGGCTTACGGTTCCCGTAAAAAAGTGGTAACCGTTACCATTTGGGGGAAAGACAGCCACAAAATTAAATACGTTGATTATCCTCCGGCCTTGGATAATATAGTTGAAGCCATTCAAAAAATGGCACATAGCCTTGATGCTACCATGACAAAACGCAATTAATAAAGTTGCAGTGGCAATTGCAATAAGGCTATGGTTTGGTTTCTTTTATACACTCTAATTTCTTTGGCATAATTAAAATTTCAATTGCAGCGGTAGTAGCAATTTTTACTTGATTTTTCGGCTCTTCAATAAAAGAGGATTCCCATTCCCATACGATCCCTTTGCTATAATTAAAGTTTCAATTGAAGTGGAAGTAGCCATTTTTACTGGATTTTCGACTCTTCAATAAGAGGGTATTCCTATTCTCATCCCCCATCCCTTTAGTATAATTAAAGTTTCAATTGCAGTGGAAGTATCAATTTTTACTTGATTTTTGGCTCTTCAATAAAAGGGCATTCCCATTCTAATTCTCATTCCCATTCCAATTCTCTTGTTTGTTTACAAACTAATTGTTAATTTGCGAATAATTAGTATGACAACTAAATTTTAAAAATGAGCACGGAAGTACAATTTGTTAAGAATAAGAAGTCTGAGATTCCCGGTTTCATTATCGAGCGTACGGCTAAGCGAATGAAGCAGTTTTACCAAAAGATGCTGAAAGGTGCCAATACTGGAATCACTGTTGACCAATGGATCATTCTACAAACGATTCATAAAGACAATGGCCTGAGTCAATTTGAAATTGCAAACCAAACCTTCAAGGATGCGCCTACAGTAACCCGCATCATTGATTTATTAGCTAGCAAAGAACTGATTGAACGTGTCGCTGATCTGGAAGATCGTAGGAAATTTAATATCTGCTTGACTAAGAAGGGCAAAGATAAAATAGAAGAAGTCCTTCCGATCGTAATGGACTTTCGTAAAACAGGTTGGAAAGGAATTAATCTGGAAGACCTTAATCATATGATGCGAACCTTGAATGCTATCTTTGATAACCTTGAGGAGTGAGGCCACGACCTCTCAAGCGCTTCAGATATTAATCTGACAGTGGAAGGCGATCCAATATTAAGAAATAAAAAACAAGAAAATGCATTACCATAGCCTAGGAAAAATACCAGAAAAAAGACACACGCAATTTCGCAAACCGAATGGCGAATTGTACAGTGAACAACTCTTTTCAACAGAAGGGTTTAGTGATAACTATTCTTTACTTTATCATACGCATCCACCAACACAGATTGTTCAAGTTGGAGATCCTTATTCAGTTGCTCCAAAGACAATTCACGATAAGCAACTCAAGCACCGTTGCCTCAAAGGTTTTAGCATAAAGCAGGAAGACGATTATTTGCAAAGTCGGAAACCAGTGTTGGTCAACAACGATTGTAAAATCCTTTTGTCAGCTCCTCGAAAAAGTGTGACTGATTATTATTTCAAAAATGCGGATGCAGATGAGGTGATCTTTGTACATGAGGGGTCGGGAGTGATGAAGACTATGTATGGCAATATTAAATTTGGATATGGTGATTATTTAGTAATACCTCGTGGGACGATTTATCAACTACATTTTGATACAACGGATAATCGACTTTTAATAGTCGAGTCGAGTAGTCCTATCGTTACGCCTAAGCGTTATAGAAATCAGTTTGGACAATTGATGGAGCATTCGCCATTCTGTGAGCGCGATATTCGTAAGCCTTCAGAGTTGGAAACAAATGATGAGCAAGGTAACTTTTTGTTGTATATCAAAAAGCAAGATAATATTTATCCTTACCATTATCTGAGTCATCCTTTTGATGTAGTAGGCTGGGATGGTTATGTTTTTCCATATGCCTTTTCGATTCATAATTTCGAACCGATTACCGGACGAGTACATCAGCCACCGCCAGTGCATCAGACTTTTGCGGCACGGGGATTTGTGATCTGTTCTTTTGTTCCGCGATTATTTGATTATCATCCTTTGGCAATACCAGCTCCGTACAATCATAGTAATATTGATAGTGACGAAGTCTTGTATTATGTGGATGGTGATTTTATGAGTCGCAAGCATGTAGAGCGGGGTATGATTACTTTGCATCCAGGAGGCATACCACATGGTCCACATCCTGGTACAGTGGAGAAGAGTATCGGTGCAAAAGAGACTGGGGAGTTAGCAGTGATGGTAGATACGTTTAAGCCTTTGTTGATGACGGAATTTGCGGCAGGAATTGAGGACGGATCGTATTACAAAAGTTGGCTAGGAAGTCACTAGAGAATAAATAAAATTAAACAATTAAATAAAAATTAGAATATTATGGATACAATGATCGAATCACAAACAGATGTAGGTAAGGATCTCTTTCCGCTAAATGGAACGGACTACCTCGAGTTCTATGTAGGTAATGCTAAACAAGCAGCTTTTTATTATCAGATGGCTTTTGGCTTTAAATTGATTGCTTACCGTGGGCCAGAAACGGGGGTGCCAGATACTGCTTCCTATGTTTTACAGCAAGGTAAGGTTCGGTTTATCGTGACAGGAGCGATGAATCCTGACCATGCGGTAGCTAAGCATGTATTGGCACATGGTGATGGTGTGAAGGTAATGGCGCTTTGGGTTGATGATGCTGAATATTCATACAATCTCGCTATTGAACGAGGTGCAACTTCGGCAGGTCCTTTAGAAGTTTTGACGGATGATAATGGAGAAATAAGACGTGCTTCTATTTATACTTATGGTGAAACGATTCATACTTTTGTGGAGCGTAAAAATTACAAAGGCACTTTCATGCCGGGCTATCAGCCAAAAGAATCGGGTTGTACACTTCCAAATGTTGGATTGCAATACGTAGATCATTGTGTAGGAAACGTAGAGCTAGGTGGTATGGATAAGTGGGTGAAGTTTTATCAAGATGTAATGGGCTTCAAATTGCTGGTTACTTTTGACGATAAAGATATTTCTACCAAGTATACGGCATTGATGAGTAAGGTAGTTTCTAATGGAAATGGCTATGTAAAGTTTCCAATTAATGAACCTGCGAAAGGAGTGAAAAAATCACAAATCGAAGAGTATCTTGACTTTTATGGAATGGCTGGTGTGCAACACATAGCCATTGCCACTAATGATATAGTAGCGACGATTGATGCACTTCGTGCAAATGGTGTTGAGTTTCTTTATGTGCCTGATAATTATTACGAAACCGTTTTGGAACGTGTAGGAGACATAGAAGAGGACATAAAGGAGTTGAAGCGTTTAAATATCTTGATTGACCGAGATGAAGAAGGTTATTTACTTCAGATTTTTACTAAGCCAGTACAAGATCGACCGACAGTATTTTTTGAAATCATTCAGCGGAAAGGCGCAAAGTCATTTGGGAAAGGAAACTTTAAAGCTTTGTTTGAAGCAATTGAACGTGAGCAAGAATTGCGAGGAACGTTATAGTGGCAATGACTTGTGTGATTTAAATCAAAATCAGATGGCTAGGTGAACTTCATCTAGCCATCTTTTTTTGTTCTATACTTTAATCTCTAGGTCAACTTCCCCAGCCTTCTTGAATTTCTTATCCTTTGGTTTAGGCTCAGGAGGAGGAGGAGTGTTTTTGTTTTTTTGAGGGTTATTGTCACAGGAAGAAAGCTTTGGCATTTTAAATTTTTTAAATAAAATAAAAACGTAATGTGAATTATTGTGTTTCCTTCTAGACGGAGATTTGGGGGCTAAGTCACAAATAAGTTACATTATAGATAATGAAATGTAACTTTAAGTAATGTACGGAAATTGTGTTTACATTACATTGGGTCATTATTTTTTATCTTAAACTGAGTTTTAAGCGTCACCTTTTCTTTAACAGAAATGAGCCATTTGGAAAACCCATATTCTTCTAATAGATTGCGCAGAGAACCACTCATATTGTTATACTTTATTAACTCAAAATCATAAGCTTGCTTACTTCTTTCTTCTAGGTCAGATGTTTTAATTAAGGTTTGGAAGAATAAAATGATTTCGCTGAACGTGTTGTCATAAGCAATTGGATTTCTTTTTTGCTTACGCAAATGAGAGTTAATTAGATTTTGTGCGATAGCATAATCTCCAGACTGATAATGGCCAATCAACTCGATAATATACATCAAGGGTTCAAAAGCTGCATCTAGCTTGTTGAGGTTTTCACTAAGTCTACGTAAAAAGAACTGTACCTTTTTGTGGCGTTCAAAAATCATGTGAATAATTGCGAAGTGCAAATAAATTAAAGTCGCCAAATAGTCCGTCTCTTGTTTGTGCTTCCGAATGTGTTTCATCACATTTGATTCAAAGGTCTCATCAAAATCTTCAAAACCTTTAACATAGAAAAGGGAAGTTTCAAGATAGTAGACAAACAAGTGATTTGGCTCTAATAAAGACTTCTTACTTAAGAATGTATTGATCTCTGTAATTCCTTCTTCTAGTTTGTCATACTTACTTAGCTTCCAACAACTACTCAGATAGTTGTACAAAGAGGCAAAGTACAGTTTAGGATAGGCTTCTATAAAGTCAGGTTTGTTTTTAAGTAGCTCAACCTGTTTGTTTTTGTACTCATTTTCTTTTTGAAGATCGTTATCTACCATACGGTAAATCATGGATATAACATGGTGTCGGTAATATTGCTCCCGAATAGAACCCTGACCTTGATCAAGTTTTTTTAACTCAGTTTTTAGCAAATTCTGATACAACTCTTTGTTTTCCTTCTTGAGTTTGTTTGTTAGTATATGATTTTTTAAGTCAGAAAGTATGTGACTAGTGTGTTGTAGTTGAAATATTTCACTAACTGAGTTTAAGTGAGAACTCAACTCCTTAAAAGTTTCTTTCTTAGTAATGTCTTGATTAGCACTGTAAAAACTAACAAGGTATTGTTCTATGGCTAGTATAGGGAAAATGTGCTCGAAGGCCTCATTTTTTATACAAATGTCTTTGATACGTTTGACTTTGGAATGAGCAATATCAAAAAGTTGCTTTTCCATCAAAATATCAATCTCTTCCAGTCCCATTCTTATCTTACTTTGAACACTTTTTTTGTTGTGATAAGAAACGAGACTTTTAAGTAAAATATCGGTAAGTTGTACTTTATAGACTTTTAGGTTTTTGGAGAGTTTACTATCTCCAAATTGGCCTTTTACTTCATCTTCGTTGTATTCAGATTGGCCATTAATTACATCAAAAAGAGAGGTAATTAAACTTTTCTCTGATGAGTAATGCCTTTTAAAATACCGCTTCTCAGCAGCGGTCATGGAGCTGATGAGTTGAAAGATATGATCCGTGGGGGTCTTCATATGTTAATAGTTGAGCATGGGATTAAGATTGAGCATTAGCATTTAGTTCAAATGACAACCAAGTCGTTTGATAATTTTAATAATACATAAGAATGTTAGCTATTCCTGATCTTTTGGGTAAAATAATTGGAATACTGACTTTAATGTTAGGTGTGCTCTTTGTGTGGGACCAAGAAATATAACGGCAATATATACAAATCTTAGTAAGCTCACAATTGAGCAGGCCAATTTAAGAAAGCTTAGAAAAGGTAAATTATTAACTTATCGTAAAGATAGAATTTTATATTCAGCCTTAGGGTAAATAGTGATCATCACTATAAAATAGATTATAAATGGTCTTCTAGGCGCCAAAGTAAAGGTTTAAAGCCTTTACCTATTCATTATCAGCAACTTAACTTTTTAACAAAACAGTAAGAATTTTATGCCTTTAAGTGGTTAATTATGTACCATAAAGCGGATGATGATGTCGGGTTTTTGCTAGCAAAAACCGGATTTATCATGCTGTTTTGTTGTTAATGTATTGAAATGTCCACTACCGAATAACATTTAGTAGTGGGCTTTTTTATTTTATCTCCAAGCATCGACTGGATTATTAATTACAAATGCAATAATAAAAGCAATAACAATAATTGCGAAAATGACTATTGGTGTAAAAAGTCCCCTGTCTTTTTCATGCAATGCCTTTTGATAAGCAATGTCATCATGATCGGCATCATGAAAAGATTCATCCTCGTCTACCTCATTGAGTAAGTTGCGTTTGTCTAGTTGGTGTACTATATGAACAGCTTTTTCTTGATCTACTTTTCTGATATGAAGGGAGATGCTACCATTGCCAAACGGAATACTAGTTGTTGAATTGCTAACAAAGGAGGGGATGTTCGCTTCTTTTAGCCGTGCCGCGTAGATGCGGGCGGGCGTTTCAAAGTAGAAAAACTTTATGATGATGATTTCTCCCGGGCCGAAGTCCTGATGGTCTTCTGGGAAAAAGTCGAGAATTTTATCTTCCATGAATGTAAATTTAAAAGCCAGCTCTGAATTTTATCAGAACTGGCTTCTAAGATACTTTTTTTGAGGGAGAATTTAGAATAAAATACTAAATCAATCCCTAGTGAACTGCTACTTAATATTTAAGCACCAGGCTCCGCTGCAGCCTCTGCGGCAGCCATTGCATTGAATTTTTCCAATTCCATGTCTATGTAATAGAGTTTCTGACCGCCTTCACCAATTAGCTTCACCTTATCGAGTATAGAGCGCATGGTAGCCTCCTCTTCTCGCTGCTCATCAATATACCATTGTAAGAAATTGAGAGTCGTATAGTCGTCCTCCTTGTAGCAAAGGTCTACTATCTTGTGAATAGCTTTGGTTACCTTCTGCTCATGTGTATACACCTCTTCTAACATTACATTGATTGATTTAAACGTATTTGGAGGTTGCTTAATAGCAGGAGTGATCGCATGACCATCTACTTCATTGACGTAATGAAAAATACGGAGCATGTGATCGCGTTCTTCACTAGATTGACGTAACATAAACTTAGCAGCACCATCTAAGCCTTGTTGATCAGCCCATGAGGCCATTGATAGGTATAGGAAGGATGCATATGCTTCTAATTCAATTTGTTTATTCAGAGTTGCCTCCATTTTTTTTGAGATCATCTTATCGGTATTTTTACTTTTTGAGAAATCTACGTAGTTATTAAACAACTCCAATAGTGAATAGTTGTTGTCGGTTGATTTTACGAAACGATATGTGTATCGAAGCGTTCAAGTATTCCCAACAGTAGTAAACGCTATCGTACTTAATTTGTTTAAAATTAAAGATGTTCTTTGAAAAAGAATCAGTAAAATGAAGTTAAAAAATAGAAGTCTTAATAATATAGAAACCATCTAAATTAGAAATGCAATGGCAAAAATAACTACAGATATGATCAAACCATACATGAATATCCCATAGCAAATACGTAGATAACGGTACTTTTTAGCCAAAACAATTCCCAGATAATAGAGATCACGTGTCATCGAACTGTAGAGAAAATCACTGTCTTTGATCATCTCCATCATTCCCCAATGGAAATCGTCGATGTTCATATTGTAGAAATTACCAAAGAATAAAAGGTTAGAGCGTTTATTCTTAATATCCTCTCGGGTAAATTTACCTTCTGTAATTTTTGGACGAGTAGAGAGTGTTGCAAAAACAACTGCCGCCAGACATACTGCAAGCAAAACGATAGTCGGGAAGATAAGCTTGGGGCTAGTTTCAAAACGAGGAATTAAAGAAGAAAGCGTAATTGAAATAACAATAGCATTTATACTCAACATAATATTGGCCTTGTTATCAGCAATACTACTTAAATTAACGTGAGTCCGATAGGTGGTCCGATACATCGTTTCCACACCTCTTCCCAAATCAAGCTCGTTTAAAGTATCCTTACTTCCTACCACACCAGAGCTATTTTTTGAGCCTTTGTTTTTTTTCTTTTTCTTTTTACCTTTTCGTTTTTTCCTATCCAGCGCTGCGAATTCATCTACCGTATAAGCAGTATACGGATTGAGACGCAATTTCTGTTTTTGTAATTGCTTTATATGTTTCTTTTTCAGTTTACCATAAAGATTTTGAGCAACGTCCGTTTGATAGTTATGCTGAGTTATGAATTCCATCTCGAAGTCAATCCACTCCTGCTCCGACATTGTCAGGTTTTTTGTCAACGTTAGCTCCTGACGGACACGGCCACAGCGGTCCCAATAATTGGCTTTTCCAAGATGACTCAGATCTGCATCGCAGATAATTTTTTCTAAGTCATTCTTAGGTGCGTGTGGCAGTTTGGTTGCCCGAATAGCGCTATTTATCTTCTGCAATCCTTCGGGAGGAAAGTTTAGCTTAGAAAGATAAGCAGTAGCATATTTAACTCCTCGCTCTTCATGTTCGACTGCTCCTTTGTCATAACCGGTATCATGAAACCAAGCTGCTAGTTCCAAAATCACCATGTCTTCTTGGCTCAAACCCTTTAATTGTCCGATTTCTCTGACCCCTTCTACTACATTGATGGTGTGTTGTACATCGTGATAGGCGTACTCCTTTGGCACTTGTTCAGTGATGAAATTAGTGGCATAAGCTTCTACTTCGAGTAATAAGGCATTTTCTATTTCCATAGAAGAGGGTAAGTGTTTGGTGGTTGAGAAGCAAAAGTAACATTAGTTTTGGAGATTATATAATTGAGACCGTCTTTGGATGAGCAATCGCTACGCTGATCGACTTCTCTCGATCACGGGTTTTGCTATTGAGACCGCCTTTAGTTGAGAGATCGCTAAGTTGATGGGCTTCACACAATCGCGTTCGGACTTAGCTTGGGAAGACAGTCTCTCGGAGCTCAGCGTCCTCTCAGAGGTGGCAGCGCCGCCACGATCTTTCAGCTATATGATCTGACAGCGCAGCGATCTCATTTCATCAATGATTTCTAGCATCCGCCCAATTCCAAGAAAGCCAACTATACTTTTCCTGCTTTTTTTCAAATAGCAATAACTTGTCTTCAAGCATTTTGTCAAAACCGCGCTGACTAGTTGTCATTTTCCGTAGCAATACTTGATGCTCTTGGAGTACAAAAATATTTTTGTCCGAAAGCTCATATACTAGATAAGGAACGTCAATGGCGCTTTTAGTCTCTACTGAAATGTTGTAGCGCGTAATCATTACATCCCAATTGATTACAGATAAGATAATCAAGACGCTATAGAGTGCCCAACTGTTTCGATGAAGTAAATAGTATAAGGTTCTTTTTTCTTTGATTTTAAAAAACAACGTGATCAAACCAATAAAAACCATTAGCAGAAAAATGAAGACTCCTAAGCGTTTATAAGCCAAGCCAAAGTGATCAATATATCTGAAATTCCGAATGGCAACAGAGATCGCCAGAATTACATTTTGAAAAACCCAAGCATATGCTGCAAATTTTAAAGCGCTATTACCCGGATAAAAATTCAGGTTTTTACGAAAGTAAAAAATGATTACAGACATGGCTAGGAAGATGGCTACTACTAATAGATAAGTGGCTTCATGGACATAAACACTCAGCTGGCTAGGAGTTATTTCGGCAACAGCCATCCATACATAATAAATATCTACAAGGTTAACTAGAAAAAGTAAAACGTTCAATGAAATAATGACAAGTAATGCCGTCTGGTATTCTTGTTTGAGTGCATTCGTTTTAAACGGGATTAACCTTTTCTCTCTTGAAAAATTATTGCGAATCATGCGTTCTCCACTTACTACCTTTTCAAAATCTTTGAAATACATAGTTCGCCAAAACAATCCAGCCATCAAGAGAAAACCAGAAAAGAAAAATGCAATTCGACTAAGTTTAATTTTTGAAAAAACAAAGTCTGTAGCTCCACTCCAAAAGTTGGAAGAGATATTCGCAAACTGTGGATTCGCCTGCGCGTAAATCGAATAGAAAACCAAAACAATGACTGTGGGAATAACGGATAACTTAATCCACTTTCGTAAGCCATGTATTCGTGGCTTTTCTAAAGGGCTATCTTTTCCAACGTTAACAACTTTAAGTGGGGCTTCCGCGATGCTTGTCAGGCCAATGGCAAAGGCATCTCCAATGAAACTTAAGTCGCGCGCATGTGCAAATCCCACAAAACTTATCATCGACAAAAGATGGATTGTTTTTGAAAATAGACTATTATTGAATACGATGAAAAGCGCAGCAACTAAGGTTCCACTAGCAGTGATCAATACTGTTTTCTTTTGTTTTATATTCGGATGAATCCAAAATATTCCACTCATGACTAACAAATCAAATAGTAAAACATTGAGCCCCATCTTCTCCTCCCAAAAGAAGAAGTTGAATGCTAGCGAACCAATCAGAACAAGGACTAAGATTAATTTGTTTGATTTCATTTTTTTCTTTTTTTAATGTTCAGAGTATGGATTGACTGTGAGACTAGCGCCAGGATCTAACCGATCTTTTAGTGCAGGGACCTGACAGCGAAGTGCTCTCACTTCTCATATCCCATCAGGAAAACCATTTTCAAATAAGCGAGTAATAGGAACATTCCAAGCACGATAGATATGCCAACGGTGTTGCCATAGATTCCTGGGTTGAGAATGACGTCGCTTACTTGACTTAATAAACTGATGGGATGTGTGATAATGTCCCAGGAATTCCAACGTAAAAAACGACCTACATAAATTCCAAACCCACATAAGAAAATAGAAGTGATAGAAATCGTCCAGGCAAGTATATTTCCGATTTGTTTTTTGAGGAATAACTGTACTTCATAAAGTGACAAAAGGCCAAGGATTAAACCTGTCCAAGCAAAAGATGCGATTAGCATCATGTCATACCATTTAGGGATTGGAGCTCTGCTTCTTAAATGTAGGAGATCTGTCAAAATATATGGCGCATTCGGGAAAAATAATAACCAAGTTACCAGTAAGCAAGCAATGATTATTTTAGATCCATAATGCTTGTAAGCAGGACCAATGCTTATAGAAATCCAGTATGGAATCCAAGCTAGGAATAAATTCCAAACAAGAAATAGAAATCCAGTGGTGCCGCGTAGTGCTTTGATGTCATTCACACTATTTACATCGCTGTAGGTGAATTCGAGATGATGCATTCGTACCCCTAACAAAGTAAAGTTGAACAGAGTGCTCAAGCATAAAATGATAAATAAACGAAATTGCTTGTCATCGCGAAATAAATTTTTGAATTTTGTAACCATTGGGATTGTATAATTAGTTTAATTATTGGAAAATATTTTCTTGACTGAACGTTAGTTTTTCTGAGGACAGATGATAGCTATCTACAGGCTAGCCCACCGCAAAAACCAAGTCCCCGCTAAACGATTAAAAAGCACATCCGAAAATTTAGGACGTAATCCTCGAGCCTTTGCCACCCGATAATGTGCCTGATAATAAGGTGGAGCATAACCCAGTGGACGTGGCATTACTCTCGTGACGAATCGCATAAAACCAATGGCCCATTTAAAATGTGTTCTATTATTCTTGTTGTAGCTGAGGCTAAATGCAGTTCGGAAACGCTGACTTAGAAATCCAGCCGCTAATACCTTCGCTAAATAAGCGGGAAAGAAAGGTGGGTTGAAAATAGCCGAAGCTAATTTTATCGTTACCTCATCGACTCGAAGTGTATCACCTTCGAGCATGGCATTGTAGTATTCATAAAATGCGTCGAGCGTAGGTGGATATTGATCTGGTGGAATGCCCATCACCAGTGCCACTTGTTTTGATTCTTCATAGAAAAGGTTTCTTTCAAAAGCAGATAATGGTTCGCAAGTAGCTTCGTAAAGTACCAAGGTGGTGTCGATCATAGTTGCCAAAACCCACAACAGCAGACTCGGGTCGTTTGCACAGTAAGATGAATTAATAGTTCGTCCTCCATTATTTCCGATAACTGTACCCCGAATCATGCTGTGAATGTGGTGCAAAGTCTTGGCGGACCCCAGCGCTGTTTGCCGGTCTCCAAAGTATATTTTTATCATGTTGGTGAAAGTCCGTTCTGCTCGCCCCAAATAGTCGTTTTTAAAATCACTAAATTGACGAACGCCATCTGCTACCGCCGGGTGAGCTACTTGTAAAAGGAGTGCTCGATATCCACCGAGAATAATTCCTGGTGTTCGATACAATTTCCAGTGCATACTCCCCGGACCAAACAATCCTTCTGCATCGCGATTGTTGGCGGTGAAGTGTGTGTTAATCAATGCGTGGTATTCTTTTTTACGATTTTGAATATCGACTTTTATTTT
Organism: uncultured Saprospiraceae bacterium; assembly: GCA_937921775.1. GTDB lineage: Bacteria > Bacteroidota > Bacteroidia > Chitinophagales > Saprospiraceae > CALGLS01. The sequence continues at coordinate 8,626 of CAKZUK010000131.1, read as the reverse complement.
CTCAGAAAGTTGAGAACGTTTGGGTAGTTTAGAACCCGGTTTTTTATTTGAGAATGGACATTTCATTTTTTTCATTTTTTAATGTTCAAAGGATAAATTGCCGAAGGTGACCTGAACGAATCAAAAGACAATTTCCCTAGTCTCACTTTCTTTCATAAAAATCATTTGCTGCAAAGTGTCAATTTGCTCATGTAACAAGTATCTAAAATCCCATTTCGAAAAGTTGACTGCCTTTTTACCTAGTTTATAATCGGTGTAAAATTCGCGAGCAAACTCTGGTAGCGCTATGCAGCCAATGATAATAGTGAAGAGGGTAGGAGCTGATATTTTTCCTGTTCCAAATAGGAAACTATACATTCTGGTCTCTTCTACAATACTGGTTTTGTATCCCAGCAAGGTGTGACAGATATCGTGCTCCTCGTAATTGGGGCTAATACCAAATGATTGATTTTGATAAAAATCGAACCAAGACTTCCCTAAGGTTCCTTCTTTATAATGTGCCAGTTGATCGAGTTTGATTTCCCATTTACTGACCTTTGGTTTGAAAAATCGTTTGTAAATTGGGACCAGCATTTCTGTCAATTTGTAAAGAATTCGTTCTCGAAACTCTAGTGTTGTTTGGTACCACTTGGTTCCTTTGCTGAGGGTATAGTTCAGTCCTCTTTCGTAGCAGGGTTTGACGGCATAATTTGTTGTTACCATAATTATTTTACTTTTAAAAGTACTTTGAAATTCAAAGTAAGTGAGCAAAAAAAATAGCTTATATTGCTATCGATTTTATTTTTCAACTTTTTGAGAAGGTGCTAGTCGAGCATTTATTAAACTTCGAAAAGTTAGTAAACGTAAACTTTTATTGTACGGCACCGAATGCTCTAATATCGATTTTTCAAAAGTTCCTCCAGTGCATCTAAGTGATCGCTAAATGCTTTGCGTCCCGTTTTGGTAGCGCTGTAACTCGTCAGTGGTTTTCGTCCAACAAACTCCTTCCGAACCTCAATGAATTCATTTTCTTCCAAGGACTTAATATGACTGGCCAGACGTCCATCAGTCAAATCCAACATCTCTTTGAGCGTCTTAAAGTCTACCCATTCATTGACCATTAACATGGACATGATTCCGAGTCGAACCTTATTGTCGAATGCCTTATTAAGTTTGTTAATTATCTTTTTCATGGATGCGATGCCAATCTATATTTCAAAGAAGCTTGTTTGTTGTTTATTACTTTTCGTACTTAAAGTACATGACCAAGCCATAAATAATATGTAGAAATCCAAATCCAACTGCCCAGAATTCTAATCCATAGCCAATATTAAAAATGGCGATGATTCCTAAGATGATTTCTGATATTCCAAGGTAACGTATATCCGTAAGTGTATATTTACTGCCATTAATACAGGCCAAACCATAAAAGATCAAAGTACTTGGCGCTACCAATCCAAACAAATCGTGATACAACAAACCGAGGCAATAAAAGCCGCCTGCCACAAGAGGAATCGCTGTATTAATCAATAGTCGCTTTGTCAAAGGGTCCCATATTTTTTGCCCTTTTTGTTTGGCTTTACGTGTTGTAAAAAAGATACCACCAGCGAGTGCAAAGAGAAATACCAATGTTGCATCTACTAGAAAGAAGGTAAGGTAATCCATACCCCATTTAATTCGAGATGGGTCTACTGCATAGTACAATCGCTTTGTTTCAAAAGGACTAATGTCCAAATAAAGATAAACCATTGCGGCACCTATTAGAGCAAATACTCCAGCTGCAACGCCGGATAAACCACTCAGAGAAATAAAGCGGGACGAGCGCTCCATAAGTGAGCGTATCTCACTTAAAGTCTCCAGATGTTCGTTTCTTTTATCCATTACCATTATGCTTATTTAAAAGTACTTTGAATTTCAAAGTTAGTACTTATCTTTCTAAGGTGCAAGCCTTGGAGAATATTTCTTGAATTTTATTTTTTTTGTAAATACTAAAGATAAGATAGGAGTGTATTAAATGAAAAGCCGCAAGCGTACAATTGTACCCTTGCGGCTTTTAACGCTAGTAGTTATTGAATTACTTATTCAAAACAACACGGCGCATTAATACTTTATCACCAATATTTAGGCGAACCATATATACACCTTCACTTTCGTTGTTTAAATCAATATTGTATATTTCGTTCGTGATCGTGCTTGCTGCAATTGACTGCACTTTACGACCTACAACATTAAGAACCTCAACACTTACAACTTCAGCAGTATTTAATGCCAAGTTGATTTGGAAGTTACCATTTGTTGGGTTTGGAGAAATATCAATATTTTCTAATGAAGCGATTTCGTCAACAGCAACAGTCGTTACGTCAACAGAAGCCACAGCAGAACAACCGAATTCTTCAGTTACAGTAACCATGTAGGTTCCTGTAATAAGATCGATAGCAGTTTCAGTAGTCTGACCGTCTGACCATTCATAAGAGTATGGAGCAGTTCCTCCTGTACCAGAAGCAGTAGCAGTTCCGTCACCGTTGTCAGCAGCAGCTGCAGTAGGAGTTTCTGAGAAAGTAATAATCAGAGACTCTGTAGAAGTGAAACAAACTTCAAGGCCTTGAGTAGAAGGATCTTCGTCTTGATAAACAACTGCCTGAATAGTCCATGAACCTTCCATTACAGGAAAGCCATTGGCACTCAATACACCATTCAAATCTCTGTCATAGCTAGTTGTGCTTGGGTCAGGAATATTAAGAAGTGTGAAAGGGCCATTAAGTCCTCCTGTTCCTCCTAAAGTATTGTCAAAGAACCAACCAAATGCGCCATTGTTAACAGGAGGAATCTCTTGCATACCATCGTTTTGTACATCAACAGATTCGTCATCACAAGCAGTTACAGCACCAGTAGTTGTCATTGCACCCGTATTGCAAAGTAATTCGTATCCTATTATTACAGAGTCAACAGCTTCACAACCATCGTCATCAGAAACAGTAATATAGTAAAGTGTAGCATCAACCAAACCAACTGCAGTCTCAACCATTTGCCCATCTGACCATTCGTAAGCGTATGGCATAGTACCACCTTCCGCAACTACAGTTGCAGTCAAGTCACCATTATCAGTGAGGGAAGTAATGCCTAAAGTAGAGAAATTAACAATTAAAGAATCTGCAGTAGTACTACATACTGTATTGATCGGATCATTTGCATCGGATGCAACAGCGCCATGAACAACCCAAAGCCCTTGAAGCACAGGAAGGCCATTTGAACTTAGAATACCACTTAGGTCGTTATCCCATGTTTGCATGTTAGTTGAACCAGTAATCGTAAAACCACCAGCTAAACCACCAGTACCACCTAGGCCATCGTTAAATTGCCAAGTGTATTCACCTATAGTAGGAGAGTTAGGTATTGTGTCATTTATAGATTGAACATCAAAGGTACCGCCTGGACAAACTGCTATAGTGCCAGTTGTTTGTAATTCACCTGCATTACATTCAGTAACAGCAGCAGGACAAGTCGTTTCAGGACTTGAAACACAAGTTAATGCAATAAGTCCGTTGTCGGTATCGGAGTTTGTACCAATACCACAATCACCAGCTTCATTGATTACAAGAAGGTAAGTTCCACTTTCAGAACAAGTCCACGTAATGGTACAGCCATCACCGTCACCAGCACCAAAGGCATCTACAGTTCCGTTAGGTGATATGATTGTAAATTCAGGAACCCATGAACCAGCGCCAGGGCCATTACATAGGCTAAAAGAGTAGGTTCCTCCCATTACAAAGTTATCAACAGTGTAAGCTTCAGATGCCCAAGCTTCAAAACCCAATTCATTGAATGGGCAACCAGTGCCGTCATCACAAGGAGCACCTCCAAAATTGGAGTTAATATCAGTGTATCCAGAAGTCGGAGAAGGGGTTAACCAATCCAGACATTGGGCAGAGGTAGAAAAATTTAAGCCCATAGCAATAATTGCTACGAGTAATGTTTTTAAGTAATTAGTTGTCATAAAAAGTAAGTTGTGAGTAGTAGAAAATCAGGTTTAAGGTTTTATTAGAAATTCTGAATATACTCATGTGAATCAATGTTCAAAAGTAGTCCTTTTTTGAGTCGGAAACCGCTTCTTATATGTAAGCTATCTGACAGAATAAAAAACCGCAAAGAAACAAACAGTCTCTTTGCGGTCTATATGAAACTCTTTCCTAATTATTTTTTTACAAATTGACTAGAAATGGTCTTGCCATCAGAATTAATTTGAATAAAATAGGCACCAGCCGCAAGTTTACTTACGTCAAATTGTTGTTTCCATACGTTACCAGCTATTGTAGCTGATTGTTGGCTGAGTAAACGGCCACTTTTATCAATTAACTTGATGTTGACATTATTTAATGTATTGACTGACTCCAAACTCAATTGAACTAAATCAGTGGTAGGATTAGGAAATAATTCAAGACTTGCTTCAAGCAAATTATCTTTTGTGCTGACACCTCCTACACTGACGGTCATGGTGTGGTCTATACTGTAAACTTCATTTTCATCACCTACCTGAAATGTGAAGGTATCATACGGAGTCCCCTCTTCATCATCTACTGGCGTGAAGGCCAATAAATTAATATTAGTAAGTGTAATGATTTGGTCGTTGACGACATCAATGCCATCAAACTGTAAGGTTCCAACAGAGGTCAAGCCAGTAATTTTAATTGATTTGAAATCATCACCATCTTGATCTGAATAGGAGAAATCAGTATTCGCAAAAGTGTATGGTGTGCTGATAAACGTTTCCACCATTGCGTCAGCAGAAGTAGGCGCTGATCCTAGGTTCTCAAAATGAACAACACCATAATAAGCGGCACTACTAAAAATATCTAAGTCTCCGTCGTTGTCTATATCTGCAAAGACAGGCTGAGAAATATAAGATTCAAAGGGAACGAGCCCAAAAGGACTTTCAATAGGTTCGTCAAAAGATGGAGCAGTAGCAGTTCCGGTGTTTTCGGAATAGTAAAAGCTGGATAAATAGCTATATTCATCATAGAATCCACCAGACATTAAATCAAGATCTCCGTCATTATCAAAATCTGCAAAATCCATAAAAGTAAGATAGCCCTGGACCCCTTCTATGCCAAAAGGAGAATTGGTAGGTGCTGCAAAGGCAGCAGCTTCAGGCGTTCCAGTATTTTCAAAATACTTTATTGCCGAACCAAGTTCAGAAGTAATTATATCCTGATCGCCATCTCCATCTAAATCTGCAAAGCTGGGGATTGAAAACATATATGTAGAGGACAAACCAAAAGGGTTGGTTTGTGGCGGAGCAAAACTAGGAACGCTTGCAGATCCTTGGTTTTCAAAGTAAATTATATTCCCATCGTAAGCGTCATTAATTCCAATAAATAAATCTAAATCTCCGTCATTGTCGATGTCAGTGAAAACTGGGTTAACTGCAAATTCATTCAGTTGAATTCCAAAAGGGGCATCAACAGGTGCTTCAAAATTTGGAGATTCAGCAGTTCCGTCGTTTTTGGCAAAAGAAATAGATGAAGAGCCGTAATCTTCAATTTCAACCGAAAAAAGGTCAAGGTCTCCATCGTCATCAATATCTGCCATAGCAATAAAATTATAGCTATCGGGAATTGAAGTTAAGCCAAATGGGTTTAGTTCAGGAGTTCCAAAGACCTGTGCATTTGCCTGTGGGATACTACCTGCGCCAAGGAATAAAAAACTTAGACCAACTAACGTCTTTCTTAGTCGCCAATGTTGTAGTCTTCCTCGCAGTTCGGCATACATTTTTTTGAGTTTGCCAAGCATCTCGCGTTGGCGGTTTTCGCTCAAAATTTCGAATTTACCTTCACTGTGAAGTCGCTTGATTTTTTTAGCCTGGTTGTTAAACTGCCTGTACTTACGGGCAAAAGGCTTGTAATTTGTTTTCATACGTTAAGCTTTTTTTGTTTTAAAAAGAGAGTTTTAGTATTATAATGGTTGCTTCAATTGTAAGTATACAATTGTATGACGCTTTTTTTGAAGTAACCCCTAGATAGTTTACATATTATTTTTCTTTGGGTCTTGCCCAGTAAGTTGATTGAGGAGTTGAAAGCCCCATTTTAAAATCAGGTTTCATCGTATTTAAAATACCAGGACGAATGATGTTAGGAATAACTTGAACATCGTAAATTTCATCAACTGAGCTAAGGTATTTAATCATTCCAACGATAGCCCCTGTTGGAAGATGAACAACTACAATGCCCGACTGATCTGACTTTTCTGCGATGGCTAATTTAGAAAATGTGGAAGAATTTTTTCGCAATTTAGACAAACCAATAAAAGCATAATCACCCTGTCTCGCTAGGCCCCTCACGAATCCATCTAAACGGGTAATCACCTCAGATGTTCCCGTCTGAGTATCTATACGGGCAAGTTCACCAGTAGCGGAGAAAAGTACGTATAGTTGATTGTCAAAAATTCGAGGTGAATGTGGCATCGGCAATCCTTGAGTCACAATTTCGTTGCTTTCCACATCCATCAAAATACCTCCGCTTGTCACGACTTCCCGCCAGCTCTGTTTTGTATTACCATTGTTGAACGCAGTTACATACTTTGGAAGACCGTTTTGCATGGCCATCCCATTTAGGTGACACCGATCTTCAGAGACCAATTTGTCAATAAACGGAGGTTGCCATATTGGAGTGAAACTGTAATTGTCGTCTATTTTTATCAAACAAGAAAACGAAGTATTTACAGCATACAAATCGCCGTTTTTTCCCCAATCCAAATCATGTATGTCAATCTGTCCCGTGTAGTATGTCGCACGAGGCATAAACATGGTGTCGTAGGTGTTTGGTTTTGCAGGATAATGGCTGGCTAAGTCAGGAGAATTAACGAGAACGATTACCTCATCTTGAGTGGCAATAGCCATCTTTCCATTTTCTAAAGTCATTCCCATTGCCTTGACGAAAGTCCTTGGAAGTTGTATCAGGCTATCTTCATTTTTGGGACTGATAAAAATGACTTTTCCAGCCTGATAGGTACTGATGGCAAGCGTACAATTTAGCTGCATCAGCAACTCGGGTATGTTGGGACTGTGTTGGAGTGCAAATGGTGGTGGGGGAGTAGGCATGTTGTTTGGTTTAAATTGAATACCTGTTTAATTCAAAGTCAAAAAATAAATACTGAATCGTTAAGTCGATGAATTTTGAATTTGCCTTCCATCTCGTTTCCTGCAGATAAGTATCAGTCAAAATTCATCGACTCATTATTTAATATTGTTTACTGTAGGAAGTAATATTGACTTTACAAAAGTGACAGCTAAGAAGTTATGCACTTAAGTAAAAGATTTCCTACAATCGTGAAGCCCGCGAGTTGCGAAGCTCAAAGTAAAGTGAACTTCCGTCTTCAAGCTTCCATCTTTTTACTCTACCAATTCAAAATGGATGATATCACAATGATTCAAATCAGCTTCTAAAACAATCGTTTGTCTATCCACTCCGTCTTCAATAAAGATGGTAGCCGTGTTAGGAGGATTACGTCCTAAGTTTTCGGCATAAAATAAAATATAATTGTCTTCAAGTAACTGGTCGATAGTTATTTCCACTTCATGCGCTTCTTTGCCAAGTAGTTGTTTTTTGACTGCCCATTTTCCGTTATAATTCATGGATACGATATCACCATCTATTTTTTTGTGATCAAAAATACGCAGTTTGATTGTAGGGCTTTTGACTTTAATGAAATGTCCTTTTTTTATTTTACGAACGGTCAGTTCTTCTGGTTTTGCTTTCGGTTGATCAATCACGATTTCTTCTTTTAGAGGAGGTAGGTATCGGATAAAACCTCTGCGCTCTCCTTGCTTGACACGTGCAAGTCCTTCTCGAAAATCATAAGCAACGTCAAAGACAGGATCGATCACAATCTTACCCTCTAGGTTGATGTAGCCCCATTTACCGTTTTTGCGAACACGGGCGAGGTTTTCTGAAAAGTCGTATGTCAAATCAAAGCTAGGTGGAATGGCAAAGTTGCCATGGATGTCAATATAGCCCCATTTGTCTTCTGTATTCTTTTTTGCTACAGCAAAGCCTTGTGAAAAGTTGTGGAGCATCGTGAAACTTGGTTCAATTACAAAAACACCTTCTGAGTTAATCATCCCAAATTTTTTATCTACTTCTACTCTTGCTCTACCGCTGTTGAAGCTACTAGCGGATTCGTATTTTGCAGGGATTACCATTTTTCCTGCAGGATTGATAAAGCCCCATTTGCCATCGGTAAAAACAGCACACAATCCTTCTGAAAATCCTAACAGGTAATCATAGTTAGGGGGAATGATGAATTCACCTTTTGTATTAATGATTCCCCATTTCTCATTCTTTCTAACGGCTGCTTTTCCTTTTGAAAAAACATTGGCTTCTTCAAACTGAGGCTTAATCACAAACATACCCGCTCGATTGATAAAGCCCCATAAATCATCTTTTTTGACACAAGCAAGTCCTTCTTGGAAGGGACTGGTCACTTGAAACATAGGCTCTATCACAAACTCACCTAGCCTGTTGATATAGCCACTTTTAGACTCTGATGTTTGGTAGTTAACAAAACCTGCGGATGCGATATCCTCTGAAAAGGCATCGATAATGTTGAATTGAGGCTTAATCACTACTGTTCCACTTCGATCAATGAAACCGCG
>CAKZUK010000130.1 GCA_937921775.1 uncultured Saprospiraceae bacterium | reverse complement strand
CTTAACGAACGACTTTTCCAGGTTCTTTTTGGTAGGGAATATTTTTTGCTACTGTTCTAAGTAGTTTTCTAGAAAGGCTCAATACTGAATCTTCAGCCGCTACAGAAACGCCATCACTATATTTCCAAACGGCTTTCTTTTGTTCTTGATTATGAATGGCTATTCGGGCATCTACTTTTTTTTCTCTCTGCCGATTTCTGCTTAAGAATCCGACCATAAAAGATGTGTTCCATTTATTTCTTATCTGGTGTACTTCACCAGTTATAACTGCATCAACTCCAAGCATCTTGGCCAAGGCTCCTTGTTTCATTTTCTTAATCTGCCTATAATCAATTCCTTTATCCATCAATATTTCATTGGTCAAATTGACGTGTTGAAAATTGACCGTGTATCGATCTTTACTCAAAACCCTGAGACAATAGCGATACAAATCACGCTGCATTATGTATGCATCCATTTCTTCAGCATGCTTTAAACTTTGGACGGTTTCTCCCTTTGGCTTTCTTTTATAATGGTTGATTACATCGAAAGGCAGGATGGCAAGTGTTTTATCATTGGTACGAGATTCCTCAAATGCAGGAGAAAAATAGGCTGTTTTAAATACAGATGAGCTACAATTAGTGAAGAGAAAGAGAACAAGTGAGAGTTGGATTAACCGTTTCATATGGGAGTTCTGTTTGTTGCAGTTACGATGCTGGCTTAATTATGTTGCACAGAACTAAGGTAAGGAATTCCACTTGCAATTAGAGCTAAAGTTAAAAATGGAATTGCAGTAACAATGACAAATCAGAAATTTAATTTTGAATTGCTCTCTAATGTCGATTTGTTTTCGTTTTTGATGGTAGATAGATGCTTAGTCCCGTGCTTCAAACTTCTTGATTAAATTGATAGCGGCCTGCATTTGAGTATCAACACCATTGAGGTAATCTTCCAAATTTTTAGGAACTACAATATCAGGAATAACTCCTTGCAGCGGACTTTGCAAATCAGTTCGAACGTTGTAATCGAATCGCACAACAGGAATACGAATGTTGAGTTTTGAATGTTTGAGTTTTGAGATATGTGAGCTTCCGGCAGAAACGATGTGATAGCTTCCACCAGCCTCTTCTCCTAGTAGGATAGCACGTTCATTTGATTTTGCAAAGAGAGAAAATGTACAAGCTGCGGAAAACGAGCCTTCATTGATTAAGACAATGATGGCACCGTCATATCCCCATTTCTTTTTTACTCGATATCTTTTCCCCGAGTATGGTCGAAATCGGAGGTGGCCTTTTTTCTTTTTGGCGCCTCTGAGGAAATAAGAAAATTTATTACCAAATGACGCATCACTTTTGTAGTATTTTCGATTGAGTCGAGCTTCATGCACTAAAACAAATCGTTCGTCATAGATGTACTTTTGCAGCTGTACTACATTGTTTACAATACCTCCCGGATTATTTCGCAAATCAATAATGAGGTGCTCTGTTTTGTTGGCTTTTAATGTTTTAAAAACACGCTTTAAACCTTTACGAAAACCTATTTGGAAGGGATCAAACTTCGTGCTGGTAAAACGATTGATATCGAGTATCGCTAGCTTGTCCATATCCTTAACTAGGCGCAATTCGAAAGCGCCTATTGGGCGTAGCTTATAGCGTTCAATAATGGTTTTTGTCATCTCGGGCACAGTCTTACCTGCGACGCGAATGTTGACGATGGAATCTTTTTCAATTTGCCTAAACTTGATATCGAAAGAATCTCGTTCGCCATAAAACATCCGGTAAGCCAGTCGGAAATTTTTGAGTGCATAGCTTATTTTTCCAGTCTGATTATTACCATCAGAACCCAAATTTAGTTGACTTAGTTTTTCTAAAATCGATTGAATGGCTTCGTCATTAACTTCGAGCAATTCGCTTTTAGGTAGTATGTGAATGGTGTCGTTACTCATGTTACGACGAATCAAAACCTTCCCTTCTACCTCTACGAGATGCAAGGGCAGCAAGCCTTTAAATTTTGGTTTGTTTAGGAACTTGGGTTTCTTTTGAGTGTAAACATTGAAACCAGTGTGCCCACATTTTAGAGAATCGATGAGCGGAGCGATATGTAGTAGGAAATCAATTTCACTTAGACTGTCGGCTAAGGAATTTCGAGTTTTCTCAAAAAGCGCTTGCAAATTGGCAGTGCTTTCATAATACTGGAGTCCAGGATGAATTTCCATAATATCCTCCTCCAATTGCTTGATATCACTTAGCATTTGGGCATGTGTCAATAACTGTGCGTTTGCTGTTTGGCAGCAGCAGGTTAGCAGTGTCAGTTGCAGTGATAATTGCAGTGACAATTTAAGTTGCATTGGGAATTTCAATGGGAATCTTTGTTTCAATATTAGTCTTGGGAAAGCATTCTACTATTCCTGACTGGTCAACTTTTTTAAAGCATTATCAATATCAAGCTGAGCGCCTGAACCTGGCCCGAGTAAACATTTCTTCCTTGGTTGTCCGGGGCGAAATAATGCGATAGCACTAGAATTTTTGGTTCTTTTTTCAACGTGGCTGCTTTTATCTTCCAGCGCCTTATCTAAAATTCCTTTTAGCTCAGAATGCTGGGATTTGCTAAGACCTACACGCGCAGCTTTACCACTATCATATGTTTCTTTTGACTTTAGAACAACTGATACAGGATCGAATAAAACAGAGTCCTTGGTAATGGTATAGAGACCACCAGTTCCATTTCCGTAAGTGTACATCCCGGGCTCGTCGTTGGTATTATCATCCTTAGCCGTAGATGAAGATTCTGCAGAATTTTGGCAACTAACTACGAGGCAAAAAGAAAAGATGCTGAGTAATAATTTAATCGATAATCGGGTCATTGGTTCTATATTTTTGGATTCAAACTATGAAGCTATTAATCACTAGAGACTATTCCTAAATGTTTTGGAATAAACTCTATTCTTTTGAAAAAATCAATATACAAAGATACAATGTTTTCCGTCAAGTATGGACACAAAAAAAGGAATGTAGTAAACTACACTCCTTTTTTATGTCTTTTAGTTTTTCGCTAAGGAATAACTACTAATCACAGCTACCACCTAAAGCTTCGAATTGTGCAACTTCAGCGTCTAGTGTAGCTTGAGTATAAACTCCACCGTAACCATCGTCATCTCCAACGCAAACAGTTGTTGCAGGAATAGTGTAACCACCAAACTCAAATTCATCACACTTATAGCAATCACCATCATCGTCTCCACAAGAAGAAAGTGAAAAAACAAGTCCTAAAGCAAGAGCGATACAAGTGATTTTTGATAAAAATTTCATGTTAATTGATTTAAATGTTATAAAAAATTTTAGATTTCAGATTTAATGTTGTTCGATAAGACCTTTTTATTAACTGTGCCATTTCAGTTCAGGTGTCTTTCAGACTAGCGAAATAAGTTCTCGATCCTGAAAAAGAAATCTACCCACTGATACACCTTATAATATAGTCTATATTTTGTGTTATACTTCAAATAATCTTCTTCGCAATTTTTGAAGGAATTATTTTTTCTTACAAGAACTTCCTATTGCTTCAATAGCCATGATTTCGGCTTCCAGATCTTCTGCTGTCCAACCATTATCTCCTTCACAAATTGTTTGAGTTTCGAAAATGATTAGGCCCCCGGATTCAACTTCTTCGCATTCATAACAATTACTTTTGGCGCAAGAGATACTAGCTAGCACCAAAGTCACAAAAACAATGTTCGTTATAAATTTCATGTAAAAGAGCTGACTTATTTGGGTAACACGGTGCAAAGTAAATGAATTTTATGCTAAGATTGAAAACCTGCCTTCAGTATTTGAATAATAAATTATAATTTTACTTATAGCTAATTATTTAAAATGTTTAAATAATTGAAAAACAGTTATTTAGGTCTTGTAATCAATTTTACTCAAAATCCCCTCTCCTCTCTTCCTACATATACTCTTAAGCCACTCAATCTGCTTTTAGTCGCTTATAATTTACACTAACAATAGAAAACGAACTCCCCTTAAAGGTTGCTGCCATTCGTTTCTTATTTATTTTATTTCTTGAATTCCAAAAAAGTAACCCTCCTATTTGATGTTTATGCAAAAAAAACAAGAACTTACTTAATAAGATGTATAGGCAGACAAACCAGCTTCGTTCAGATATTCCAAAATTTTGAGTTCCTCCCAATAATGATCTTTACCAGGAATCGAGAATCCGACATGTCCTCCATATTTCGGTATCAATAAGGTGAGTTGTTTATTTGCTTTTGCTTCTTCGATTGGAAAGCAACTTTTGGAAAGAAAAGGATCATCCTGCGCTTGAAGAATTAAAGTTGGTATTTTGATCGCTGTCAAAAACTGTTTACTGTTACATTTTTGATAATAATCAGCCGCATCTTTAAACCCATGAATCGGTCCAGTGAAATAATTATCAAAATCGCTAAGCGTTTTCACCTTGTTCAAATCTTCAATGCGAATAACTTCCGGAAACTGCTGATGCTTTTTTAATGCTTTCTCATTTAAGCTTTTTAAGAATCGCCTGTCGTAAATACGATTTTTCCGTTTAGATATTTCAATAGAACCGCCCATCAAATCAACTGGAACAGAGACAGCTACTGCTTTTTCTATTTTGCTATTCAATGGATAAATGCCATCTCCGATATACTTCAGTACCATGTTTCCTCCCAAACTAAATCCAACCAACACAATGCGTTCATAATCGGCCTCCTTCTGATCAATAATGGTATGCAAGTCGATGGTAGCTCCACTATGATACATTCGCAATTGTCGATTCATCTCGCCACTGCATGAACGGTAATTCATCGCTATCACATCCCAGTCATTCGCGTGTAATATGCGAGCAGTCCCCTGTATGTACTGCGAACTACTACTGCCTTCCAATCCATGACATAGGATTGCCAATCTCTTGTTCCCATTATGCAAATGATCTATATCGAGAAAATCATTATCAGGAGTTGTGATCCGCTCGCGACGGTATGGTGGAGGTGCCTGATTACGAAATACGGCGGGAAATATGGTATTGATGTGTCCATTGGTAAATGGAAAAAACGGATTATAATCGGTAGGGGTTATTACTGGCATTGTATTTTTTAAAAGGCATTAATTTTAGTATTAACAAAGGCGAACGTTCAGTAAACGTCCGCCTTTGCTCTTATGCTAAATATTAAGAAATATTATTTAGAAATTGTAATTTTCTTCAAGCCTCTACCCTGCTCTGTTATCAATTCTACAAAGTAAATACCGTTTGGTAAATCTTGTAAATTGAGTACACGAACATTGGTACGCGCCTCATCATTATACGAGCGAAGCACTTGGCCCATATTGTTTAATACTCGAACTTCACTGGTCTTTATTGACTCATCAAATTCAATATTAAACAGACCGCTTGATGGATTTGGATAGATGGAAAAATCCGTTAGGTTGGCTTGCTCGGTGCCAACAATTGTCCCATCTTCTAGTGGCTCATCACCCAAGCTAATCAAGTAAGAAGCGACAATAAGGTGTGGATTAAAGCCATCCGTACAATCATTACAAGTCACACCAGAAACACAATCAGGATTATTGACATTACAAAGGTCTACATAGTCTTCATCAAAAACGTAGCGTATAGAAACGTTTCCACTACTAATGAATTGCGTCATATCAAAATCAAACCATGGCGCAATCGCACCAGGACACCAACCCGCTCTATCAAATTCCCAAGTTCCAAACTGATCGTTACATCCATCCGGATTGGGATCACAATCTAACCAGTTGTTTTGTGCAAAGGTTTCTGCTCCATTGATCCAAATATGGTGAGTGTCATTGTGAAATTCCGCGGCATTGCCTGTATTATTATTTCCCCAGCCGTGTCCTGTAGATACCAATTTAATTTTTGATGCGGATACGTTTGCAGGAAAGATTCCTCCCTTAGTATCGGTAGGTTGCAAATCTGCTGGATTTCCAAAATCGTAATAATCATTCCAAAGCTTATCAATGGTAGAGTACTTGTGCGTTGGCACACCTCCTCCATAATCTAAATCAAGGGTGTATAAAAATCCATTTCCAACCGTTCCTAAATAAAACCTAAAATCAACTTTACCTTGTAGTAAGGACATAAAGTCCGTTAAATCAACGGAATGATTACAAGCTTTTCCGTAAGGAGTAATGTATCGAATGACCTCATACCATTCTCCATTGTGTCCTTTTACTTCTATCCCTGAGACACGATCCCATTCATCACATCCTCCGGCCGGACAATCGATGTCAAGATTAGCAATGATCTCGTCAAAAGCTCCCATATAACTTGGTAAGATTGCTTCTACCGTTTCTTCACCAGTGTTTACATAAAGATGAACCTCCGTTGCTGCGTTGACAGAAACATCTGCCATTTGGTCGACAACCGTAAAATTAACTACTTCGGTATTGGTAGCTCCGTAATTATTGGTTGCAATTATATTCATAGCGTAAGTACCATAAGCAGATGGCGTCCACCAAGCGGTATAGTGATCGTTGCCCCAATCTTTGGCATCGATCTGTGTTCCATTAATTTCAAAAACAACATCATCAACGGAGAAAAGGTCTGGATAATCAATCGTAGCGATGCTTGCTAATTGGATAGGTCCTAGCTCTGGTACCCAAACATCCGATCCAGCAACAGGGCTTCTATCATCAATCACTGGTACAAAGGTTTGTGGATCGAGAACTTGGAAAGAATTGATTACGTCAATTGCAGGATCGTAGGTTCCGTCACCTCCTTGCATGGAGCGTACCATTACTTCTCCAACTGTACCAGTTAAAGAAACAGTCGTTCCTGAAACAGTAGCAGGACCAGAAATGATTTCGTAAGAAACAGCTAAACCTGAGCTTGCACTTGCTTCCAATTCAAAATCAGGATCAGTCGTTAGTTTATTAGGAATCTGTGGAAATGAGATTGCTTGAAATGAATTGTCTAAGTCACCACTAAAATTGGAAGCAGTTCCTGTCAAAGCAAAATTAGTCAAAATACCTTCTCGGTCAGGGCCAGGAATTTCACAGGTCAAATTGGTAATGGATGTATTGTCTCCATCAGGAACACCTTGATTAAACTTGTAGTATAGCTCTAGGTTGTCTTCTGTTCCAGTCAATTCATTGTCAATCATATCCTGAATTTCAGTCTGAGACAATCCTTTACTCCATAAAGACCATTCGTCAATTCGGCCACCAAAGTAAAAGTTGAATGGACTAATATGGCTGCCAATTGAGAGTGGTGTATCTTCTGAGGTAATTGGTCCGCTTGAACTTGGAGAAGAACCAACTAAGTTTCCATCTACATAAAGTAAAACTTCTGATCCATCATATACCCAAGCATAGTGTTGCCAAACTTCCGGTAATACGGTAAAAGAGGGTGAGACATATTCACTGAAGCCTGATGAAGTAATATAGCGACATTCCAAAAGTCCGTCTGCTAATTGGATGGTATACATTTCTCCGTCACCCGTTCCGCCATTTCTAAAGCCATTCATTCCCTGTCCATAGTTTAGTTCATCGCAGTAGAACCAACCTGCCATGGTCACTCCTGCTGCGTTGGCAATAAATTTGGACGCTTCGGGTACTTCCACAAAGTCATCTATGCGATCGAAGTGCAGATATTGATTGGACTGCGCTGTTAGTTCGAGACTTTGACTTGTCAAGAATAATAGCATGATCCAAAAGCATACTCGTTTTAAGTTGTAATCTTTTTTCATAATTCTAGTTTTGTTAATGGTTTTCTTTATTTTTAATTTTGTCTTTCTGCAAATTCCTACTCCTATTTTTCACGGTTTTCACTCAAACTCAGTAGTCACTTTATCTCGCGATAGTGTCTGTCCGGCAGTCAGGCCGCCTTACCGATCTTTTGGTCTTCGTGATGTGAAACCTACTATCGCGGGCCATTCTAATCTTGTCTGGCGGCCAGACAGGTTCTAATTTCGATTCCAATTCATCACTCCATCCACCAAACCTTAGTAAGCTCATCATCCGCTCCCATTTCAGCAACATGTGTTGACCAGTTTTCCGGATTATTTTCTATTTCCGAAGGTGGGTATGAAAACCGGTTGTGTTCGATTCGTTGACCTTCTATTGGGGTTTCTTTTGTGCGACGACCTAGTGCGTATGCTTCCCAAGGTTGGCGGAAAGCATCTATCCAACGTTGTTTGTAAATCAGCTCTAGCTTGTCCGTTCCTCCTGTAAAGTTGATACTCGGATGATTATAAATAACGAATTGTTCCTGACCTTCTAATACTGGAGTATTGACCGTCCAAATAGGTGTACTCCCTGCGATGTTGTGCCAAAACACAATCGATGTGGTGACACCTGCCTTGTATTCTTGCTTCGCTTTGTCTTCATCTAGTGCCACACCAAGTCCTCTAAGGTAAGCTTCTGCTTTGAGAAAATGAACTTCCGCCGCTGTTTGTAACAACTCTGGAACATAATCTTCATCCCTAATTAGAAAATAATTAAACGGCGAATAAATGTTGGACACTCCTTTAAAACTATGGTTATCGTCTCTTAATTGCTGATAAGGTGAACCTCCAGAGGGCTCTGTTGCTGCTGTTGGGTTTTGAGGAAAAGCCACCCATTCGTTTTCATTATTGGGTTCAAAAAAGATATGGACCCTTTTGTCAAAAATACCGCTACCATCTGTTGCATCAGAGTCTGAGAGTTGGTTCCACATGGTTGTTCCCATCCGCATTTTCTTATGTTCTCTAAAGCTCCAAAACATGCCTTCGTTTCTCCAAGCTAATTTGGATGGCCACATAGCGACCTCTTCTCCTGCTTCGATCAATGGTAAGTCATTTTCCAGAATTTCTTTTATTATTTCGTTGGCTAGTGTTGGTTCTTTTTCAACCATTCGAATGGCGTGACGAAGACGAAGTGAATTTGCAAACTTCACCCACATTGCCATGTCTTCATTAAAGAGTTGGTCAAAACCATTGAAACTAATGTAGGCTTCACCAGCTGCTGTTGTTGGTGCTGGATTAATGTTTGCATTGTCATTTACCCATTTCAAATCATCTAGTAGGGCTTTGTAAATGGCCTCTTGTGTATCAAATTTTGGGCGAACCAATTCTAGATTTTCAAAACCCTTTCCTGCATCAAAAAATGGCATACCTCCGAATAAGTCACTTAGTCGAAACGTTTTATAAGCTAGTACTACTTTCAGCATTGCGCGTACATTATTGGTGGCTTCCTGATCGTCTTCAAAGTTGTCCATTCTGCTTTCAATATCTCTTATGTCGGACAATGCAGCATAGTATCTGCTCCACACTTCTTCTGTTCCGATGGATACATTTTGAAAAGTGGTTGCTGACAGTGCGGCTTGCTGCGTAAGTTTGTAAATGGTTTCATTATTGAGATAAAGTTGCTCGTTCCATCCAAGGGTTAATGACTGTATTACACTATTAAATAAGGGACCTATTTCTACCTGTGTTGGTTTGAATGGGTTTTTGTTTAACTCTTCAAAATCCTTTTCACAAGCGATCAAAGTGAATACTAAAGCTATGGCTAAAAGTGCTTGTATTTTTTTTATCATTTTGTTTATTTTATAAAGCTTTGCTTAGTCTGCGTGTTGGAAATTGAAACAAATTATTATCGTCTTTTTTTTGACAGTATTAACATGATTGTCAGGATTTTTCTTCTGTCATATGGATTTACTAGGATTTTTATTTTTTTGATCAAAAAAATCATCTTTGTTTCAGTTCTTGGAAAGCAAAGTTTTTGAAAAAAAGTAGCATCTTGTTAATCCTGTCTAAAGTCCACACTTACCTGCATTATCTTTACTTTGGCCGGACTGAACAGGTCGACCAGCAATTCAGTTGTCTGGATTTTTTACTGCATCACTTCAAGCAAAGTTTTTAAATGTAAACCCGCAAAATGTAAAAGTCAAAATGTAAAAGTGACCGAAAATCGTAGCAAACAAAGTGTTTTTGCGTTCGCGG
>CAKZUK010000129.1 GCA_937921775.1 uncultured Saprospiraceae bacterium | reverse complement strand
GAGGGGGATCACCTCTTCCCATTCCGAACAGAGCAGTTAAGCTCCTCAGCGCCGATGGTACTACCCGAGAGGGTGGGAGAGTAGGTCGCCGCCAACTCAATATAACAATTAAGCTCATTGCGAAAGCAATGGGCTTTTTTGCGTTTTACCCTAGACTTAAATGAAAAAAAGCAACTAGTGAATGGAGCAATGACATTGCTATAGCTCTCAGAGCTAGGTGTTAGTACTTCTTCTTTTAATATCGATAGAAAATTAAAACTATCTCAAATTAAGTCTGTTCATTTAATAGTTTGTAAAACAAACTCTTTTAGCTTATGGTCAAAACTATTTGCTGATTTTCGACTCAAATTTCACTTGGATTGCTTCATTATTAAAAAAGGATTTGAGGAAGGAAAAACCGAAAAAGGGAGCACCAAAATCAAAAGTTAATTAGTTTACAAACTATTTAGTTAAATTTACTTTTTAAAATATATTTATGAGCAGCCAGAAAAAAAACTTATCTTTAAAACTGGAATTACTCTGGTGGATCTTCACACTTGTCGTCGTCGCCGCAGTCATTATTCCAATTCTCAGCAGCATAGAGCACTATCCTTTCACAAAGATTAATATTCTTTTTGTCGTTGTTTTTATAACATTGGCTCGCTACATTTTTTTGTTGCGCCACACTTTTTTAGCAAAACAACAAAAATTGAAAGCAGTACTTATATTTTTAAGTATCCCTTTCATCTTTTACCTGATTAGTGAATTATATTCCTTTCAGACATACTTAGATGAAAATGGTGTTGAAGCTTTTATAGATACAAGCTTATCGATAGAAAAAAGGAATCAGTTAACAGCCTTTATTCGAAACCAGATGATGTTTTTTGGAGCAGGAGCAGTAATTACGACATTCATGTTTCCATTTAGAATGCTACTATCTATATGGACATTAAGGAATAGAGGACGAGCTTAATAAATTGTATTTGAAATCTCGCTACTGGAATGAGGATAGCTTGGACCTTATTAGATTCAAAGATTTTAATTCCTGTCTATTACAAATAGATAAAATTGAGAGAAACAGTTTGACAAATACTTTTTGATAAAAAATAGGGCATCAATATATTCGTAAAATTTAAATTAACAATCATGTCAGCAGTAAAAGAATTTAATGAGTATCGAGAAAAGATGAATGAAAAAATTCTTGGGCAAGATAATAAAGTACTCAAGCGATTTTTCAACCTAGATACGAATGCTTACAAAGAGGGCGCGTTACCAAAAAAAACGAAAGAACTACTGGGGCTTGTTGCTTCCATGGTTCTACGTTGTGACGATTGTATCGCTTATCACCTTGGAACTTGTTATGAAATAGGAATAAATAAGGAAGAAGTATTTGAGGTGTTCGCTATTGCAAATCTGGTAGGTGGTTCAATTTGTATTCCTCATACAAGAAGAGCAGTTGAATATTGGGAAGCTCTTGAGAATGAAAAGGTTGCCTAACAAAATAACAACTTCAAAGCAAAACAAATAAACCTGATTGCCAGCTGGCAATTTAAAATTTGTGTTATACATACATAATATGACTAATTTTTTAAACGAACTCAACGATATACAAAGACAAGCAGCCACCACAACAGAAGGACCGGTATTGGTAGTGGCTGGGCCAGGTTCAGGAAAAACAAGGGTACTAACATATCGCATAGCTCATATGGTTAATGAGGGCGTTGCCCCTTGGGAAATTCTAACGCTAACTTTTACCAACAAGGCTGCCAAGGAAATGAAAGAAAGAATTTCATTGGTAGTTGGTGATCGGGCAAATAGTTTATGGGCAGGTACCTTTCACTCTGTATTTGCTAGAATACTTAGAGTAGAGGCGGAAAAAATAGGCTACCCTTCTAACTTTACAATTTACGACTCAGATGATTCAAAGAGTTTGATCAATTCAATTATTAGAGAGAAAGGGCTTGACCCTAAAGTTTATAATACAAATACCGTTCGGGGAAGAATTTCTTCAGCCAAGAGTAATATTATGTCAGCAATGGCTTATGCCAACAGTCCTGAGAAAATGTTGGAAGATAGAATGGCAAAGATCCCTGAAGTAGGTGCAATTTATCAAACCTATGCAGCTCGATGTAAAAAAGCAGGTGCAATGGATTTTGATGATTTACTTTATCAGCTTTATCTATTATTAAATAAAAACCCAGATAACGTCAGAGAAAAATATCAGAAAAAATTTCGCTACGTTTTGGTCGATGAGTTTCAGGATACGAATACTTTGCAGTACGCTATTTTAAGAATGTTGGTTTGCTATAATGGAAGCCCCAACAATGTTTGTGTGGTAGGAGATGATGCACAAAGTATCTATGCTTTTCGTGGAGCAACCATCAAAAATATCCTAGATTTTCAAAACGACTTTAAAGAATTGAAAACCTTTAAGCTGGAGCAGAATTACCGTTCAACGGAACATATCGTTCAAGCTGCCAACGAGGTAATCACCAACAATCAAAAACAAATACAAAAGAAGATTTGGTCTGATAAGGGTTCTGGTCAAAAGATACAGGTGGTACAGGCTATGACTGATTCAGAGGAAGGACGCAGAGTCGCAGGGATGATTGTTGAACAAAAAACAAGATACCATCTGAAGAACAAAGAGATTGCTATCTTATATAGAACGAACGCACAGTCCAGAAGTTTTGAAGAATATTTACGTAGACAAAATATTACTTATCGCGTCTTTGGAGGATTGTCTTTTTATCAACGAAAAGAAGTAAAAGATTTAATTGCCTATTTACGTTTGGTCGTCAATCAAAACGATGAAGAGGCATTAAAGAGAGTGATTAATTATCCGAAAAGAGGGGTTGGAAAAACATCAGTAGATAAGTTGACTAGCCTTGCAACTGAGCTAGATAAGAGTGTTTGGGATACTGTAGATGTAGTTAAGGTGTCAACGAAAGCAAGAAATTCTATGCTGGATTTTAAAAAAATGATCCGACATTTTCAATCCAAAGCAGCTAACGAAAATGCCTACGAAATTGCAAAACTAATTACCCGACAATCGGGAATCATTGATACTCTGAAAGCGGATACAACCATAGAAGGAATGGGACGATTGGAAAATGTAAACGCTCTATTGGATGGCATGAGTGAGTTTGTAGAAACAGAAAGAATTGCTCCAGATGGTGAAGTCGAGGATAAAACATTGGCAACCTACCTGCAAAGTATTTCGTTGTTGACCGATCAAGATAAAGAAGGCGAAGAAGATAATTCAGTTACCTTAATGTCAGTACACTCTGCTAAAGGACTTGAATTCAAGTCAGTGTTTGTAGTTGGTATGGAAGAAAAATTATTCCCATCATTCATGTCAATGGATAGTCCAGAAGGATTGGATGAAGAACGACGACTGTTTTATGTAGCTATAACCAGAGCTGAACAATTTTTGACCCTTACCTTTGCGCGAAGCAGATACCGATACGGTAAGATGCAAGAAAATCGCATGAGTCGTTTTTTGATGGAAATCAACCCAGCGCATTTAGAAAGTGCAGGTTCACTTCGAACTGGAGGAAGACAAGAACAAAGAGGAACAGGAGCAACGAATCAAAGAATCAGTGCAGGAGTGAAGGGGAGTTTTAGGTCAAACCGTCCAAGCACCGCCCCTCCGTCAGGAATCAATCCAAAAGACTTTAATCCTAGTCCTAGTGAATCGATACAGACCGGAATGAAAGTTCTGCATATGCGATTTGGAGAAGGTAAGGTATTGAGTATTGATGGTTCTGAAGCAAGTAAAATTGCAACGATCTTCTTTAAGGGGATTGATAACCCACAGAAAAAAATCATGTTGAAGTTTGCGAAGTTACAGATTGTAACATGATATATCTGAAAGATTAACCTTAGCATTTATTCGACCCTTTCATGAATACGACGAAAAGATCACAACTCATTAGAGAGGAAGCAAGGCGATTAGGTTTTGATTTCATAGGCATGGCAGCTGCTGGGCATATGGAGGAAGAAGCCCGTCGTTTAGAGCAGTGGCTGAATCAGGGAATGCATGGAAAGATGCATTACATGGAAAATAATTTTGAGAAAAGAGTAGATCCTACCAAATTAGTAGAAGGAGCAAAGTCGGTTGTCTCACTTACCTACAATTATTTCCCTAGTAAAAAGCAAGAAGATCCGGAAGCACCAAAAATTGCTAGTTATGCATATGGTGAAGACTATCATTTCGTCGTTAAACGAAAGCTTAAATCATTGTTACAGTTTATTGAAGAAAAGATTGGAGAGGTGGCTGGTCGTTGTTTTGTTGATTCGGCTCCGGTATTAGAACGAGATTGGGCTAAACGAAGTGGTAATGGTTGGATTGGAAAAAATACTTTGCTTATCAACCCAAAACAAGGATCATACTTTTTTTTAGCTGAGCTTATTATAGATCTTGAGCTAGATTACGATACACCGATGAAAGACTTTTGTGGCACCTGTACTCGTTGTATTGATGCTTGCCCTACAGATGCAATTGATTCAAATGGTTATGTGCTTGATGGAAGCAAGTGTATTTCATATTTCACTATTGAATTGAAAGAGGCGATACCCGAAGCATATAAAGGAGAGTTTGAGAATTGGGCTTTTGGCTGTGATATCTGTCAGGAAGTTTGTCCATGGAATCGATTTTCCAAACCACATAAAGAAAGTGATTTTGAACCTCATGAAGATTTTTTGAAAATGAAGAAAAGCGAATGGGAAGAGATAACAGAAGAAGTATTTCGAAAAATTTTCAGAAAATCTGCACTAAAGCGCACCAAATACAGTGGGCTAAAAAGAAACATTAAATTTTTGGAAAAGAAATAAATTAAACCTTGCTCGTATTAAACACTGGTAACAAATTGATCTCCACCCAGAAATTTGCAATAGAAGCAATCACAACATTGAAGTCATTGATATCAATAGGCTTGTTGACATAGGCATTAGCACCATATTCATAGCAAGTCACAATATCATTTTCGTGAAGAGAAGAAGAAAGGACTACGATAGGAAGTTTTTTGTATTCTTCATCGTTGTACATCATCTTTAAGATTTCAATACCACCAATTTTCGGCATGTTCAAATCTAGCAAAATAAGTGCGATTTCAGATAATTCTGCGTTATTCAAGTAATTGAGTAACTCTTGTCCATCATTGACATGAACCAATTCTATAGGAAGTGCAAGATCTGCAAATGCAAGCCTTGTCAATTCTACATCCGCAAGGTTGTCCTCTGCGAGTATAATTTTTTTAACTTTTTGATTATTCATCATATACTTTATCCCTTGACTGAATCTAGATGTTATACTAGTTTATACACTAAATGTTCGCTTTTTTATTAGAAAACAGTGCAGATAAGAACTTTATTTATACATAAAAAACAATTAATATAGGATTTTAGTGTTTAGACATCGATTATTGAATTTTTTCAAAGATAATCTATTTCGCTACAATCGTTTGATATTAAATAAAATTGACGGAGGGACTTAATTAAACCGCCAAACCAACTTCACAGATATAATTAGAGTTTTAAACAACTTCAATACTATATTTGCCAATAAAACCGGAATTAATATGAATCGAGTAATATACATCCTTTTCAGTATGCTTATCACACTAATAATATCTTGTGATTCTAATACAAAAACCAAGCCTCAACAGCCTGAGACACCGATAAAAACTCCAGAAACAGTCATAAAGCCTAAAAAAGCTACCAAAAGTAAGACGATTTTATTTTTTGGGAATAGTCTTACTGCTGGTTATGGAATAGATCCTGTTGACGCTTTTGTAGGCCTTATTGAAAAGCGAATTGATTCGCTTAATCTTGATTATAGAGTTATAAATGCCGGGATAAGTGGTGATAAAACAGCTGGAGGATTTAGTAGGGTTGATTGGATATTGGACCAACAAAGAGTAGATATTTTTATTCTTGAATTGGGTGGGAATGATGCTTTACAAGGCGTTGATCCCGCAAGCTCAGAAAAGAATCTACAGGGCATCATAGACAAAGTGAAAGCTAAATACCCTGCTACTAAAATTGTACTGGCAGGTATGGAGGCTCCACCAAATATGGGAGATGACTATACAGGGAAATTCAGAGCGATGTATCCTCGCTTGGCTAAGACAAACAAGCTAGCTTTGATTCCTTTCATTTTAGATAAAGTAGGTGGTGTTCCTGAACTAAATCTCAAAGATGGTATACATCCAACAGAAGAAGGACATCAAATTGTAGCCGAGAATATTTGGACAATACTCAAGCCATTACTTTAGCGAAGTAATGAACTACGCCAAAACTTTAATCACAACTAAATGAAATTACGTAATCAATACATCGCCATTGCTGTTTCTATATTGATACTCGCAGCCTTGGTTTATTATTTTACACACATAGTTACCTATGTTTTGATTGCCTGGGTTCTGTCTATGGTTGGTCAGCCACTAATGCATTTTTTTCAATCAAAGTTAAAGATTGGGAAATTCAAAGCAGGGCCAAATATAGCAGCAGTTTTGACTTTGTTGTTGTATTTTATTTTGACGCTTACCCTAGTCTGGTTATTCGTTCCGCTCATTATTGATCAAACTCGAAATTTAGGAAGTGTTGATTTTTCTGATTTTATTTTAACATTGGAAGTTCCCTTAAATCAAATGAGTAGTTGGTTGGTTGAAATTGGTTTGGTGGAACAAAGCGAAGCACCAAGCGAGCAAATTCAAAATGCCTTTAGAAAATGGTTCCAATGGGACCGAATTGGAACATTCTTTAGTTCGATTTTTTCAGTGGCAGGCAATCTATTATTTACGGTTTTTTCAGTTGTATTCATCACTTTCTTTTTCCTAAAAGAACAAGGTTTATTTGTGAACTTTCTCACAGCCATTGCGCCAAGTGGCTATGATGAGCATGTTAAAAAATCGATAGATAGTATTTCTCGATTACTAACGCGATATTTTGCAGGTGTACTGGTTCAGATCACGGTCATCACTGTTTTTGTTTCCGTACTCTTAGGGCTTTTAGGAATTAAGAATGCGCTCTTGATTGGTTTCTTCGCAGGTCTTATAAATGTCATCCCATATCTTGGTCCAATTATGGGTGCAGCCTTTGGTATTTTTGTTACCATTTCTTCTAATATAGGCATTGACTTTTATTCAGAGATGGCGCCGCTCTTGCTAAAAGTTGCTGGCGTTTTTGCAGCGATGCAAATGTTGGACAACTTCTTTTTGCAACCGTATATATTTTCAAATAGTGTATTAGCACATCCGCTTGAAATTTTTATCATTGTACTGATGGGAGCACAGGTTGGGGGGATTACAGGGATGGTATTGGCAATACCTGCATATACTGTGGTGAGGGTGATGGCACGAGTCTTTCTTAGCGAGTTTAATATCGTGAAGAGATTGGTGAGTGGAATAGAAGAGGAAGTTCCCTAAGATTCGCAGTTGCAATGGCAGTTGCAATGGCAGTTTCAATTGCAATGATTTTTATTATTTCGTACCTTTTTAAAGTAGAGAACCCGCTTGCGTGATCACACACAAGCGGGTTCTTTATTTCAAATGTTATTAGGCCAGAACCAGAAGTGCAAACTGCAATTCAAGCTTTGACTTTGCTACTTATTATCCTGCTTCGCAAAAACTTTCTTCAACAAATCAGTAGGTCGAGCCGAAACATTTTTACGGATGTCTAACTCTTTTTTCTCAACCATTGAAAACAAACCGTTCAGTGCTTTGCCAGTAACGTAGTCGTTAATATCTGGATTCATTTTTTCAACAAAAGGAATTTTGTTGTATGCTGAAATAGCATCCTTCCAGTATTTTGTTGCATTCACTTTGTCCATTGACTTTTTAATTTCTGGCTTGAAAGCAGAGTAAAGCTTCGTGTTAGTTGATCGGTTAAGATAACTTGTAGCAGCATTATCTTGTCCCATCAAAATATCCATTGCATCACGGATAGTCATTGATTTGATTGCGCTAACAAAAATAGGCTTTGCTTGCTTAGCTGCATCTTCTGCACCTCGGTTAATGAGGGTCAACATTTTGTCTTCAATGTTAGTAAAGCCAGGAATAACCTTAAGTTTTTTAGTTACTTTTTGAACTTCTTCTGGAAGCAATATTTTGTAAGCACCTTTTAGAAAGCCATCTTTTACTGAAAGCTTATCAGCGCCATTACTTATTCCGAGCGTTAAGGCTTCTTTTAATCCAGATCCAATTTGAGCGGAAGTAAGTTCGCCACCATTTTCTAGCATGGAACCAGCGATATTCTGCAACTCAGTACAGGCTGTTAGTTGTACTACTACGAGTAAAAACAATATTTTCTTAAACATTAGATAAAGGTTTTTGTGATATAATGAGCCCTATCAATTACTTAGACTAGGCAGATGTGACTTGGTAACGCAAATACTCAACCAAACGTGTTATAGAAATGATAAAATTCTTTGAAGGTACATAGGACTAGAGCCCTAGAATACGTTTATCTATAATTATAAGCTTGAGCCTGAAGCTGTTAACCTGCATAAAAGTTAAGGCAATTATTGCATAAACAACCATTAAATTGTTCCTTCAATTGCTCACGAGTCCTACTATGAATCTGAACCTCCTGACACCAACAATTTTCATCACCATAGCATAGGAATCCACCACTACAACGAGGACATTGCGACAAAAAAGAATCATTTTCCTCGACATACACATTTTTGAGTTTGGCGTGGGGTAGGGGATTCTGTTTGCCAATACGAATTTTTACTTCCTGGATATTATTAAATTGGTGTTTCAGAGCCCAGATGATGTTTTGAGCTAGCGTTTCAATCAGCTTAACAGGTTTGCGCATTTCTACCTGACAGACCAAAAATACCGTCTCATAATTGATGGTTTGAAAAACATCATCCGTTTGGGCAGCTGCCTGAAAGGAAGTTTCTATATAAACATCAATAGTAAAGCGGTTACCTATGAGCATTTCTTCCTCATAAACTCCATGATAAGCATAAAATTGGAGGCCTTCTAAGGCAATTAATCCCATATGTGTCTTAAAGTTAAGTGAATAATAATTGAGCTATTTTTTACTAAAAAGACTCAATTTTAAGAGGTTTTGAATTTTTTGAATAGTCAAAAACTCTCATTAAGATCAAATGTACTGAAAAAGAATTATTCTATCGACAATAGACGATAGGCTTCTAAGTGGAAAGATTGGCTCTAAATATGTATTTTTGTAGTGTTTTAGTAAATGAATAGTACTCTCCCAAAAGTTAAACATTGTAAGAATCTATTCGTTTAGTAATTAGCACCAATTTTATTTAATCGTAATCAATTAAAAATTCAAATTTTATGCAAAATAGTGAAAACGATACATCCAACGGAACTATCCAAAAAAGAGCACGTGAAGATCAGTATCAGGGGCATGATTACTATGCATTGGACGAACTTTTGGAAGAAGATCACTTATTGGCGCGTGATGCAGTACGTGACTGGGTGAAGCAAGAAGTTAGTCCAATCATTGAAGAATATTCTGAAAAGGCTCAATGCCCAACACACTTATTCAAAGGTTTGGCAGAGATCGGAGCTTTTGGCCCGAGCCTACCAGAAAAATATGGTTGTGGTGGAATGGATGAAATCGCATACGGTATTATCATGCAGGAATTAGAAAGAGGTGATTCTGGTATCCGATCCATGGCATCCGTACAAGGATCATTAGTCATGTACCCGATCTATAAATTTGGTTCTGAAGAACAAAAAATGAAGTATTTGCCTAAAATGGCAAAAGGAGAACTAATCGGTTGTTTCGGCTTGACCGAACCTGACCACGGTTCTGATCCTTCTAGTATGATTACCAATATCAAGGATGATGGTGACGCATACATTCTCAATGGTTCCAAAATGTGGATTACCAATTCACCGATTGCAGACCTTGCTGTTGTTTGGGCAAAAGATGAGGAAGGAATCATCAGAGGACTTATCGTAGAAAAAGGAATGAAAGGATTTTCTGCTCCAGAAATTCATGGAAAATGGTCACTTCGTGCATCCATTACAGGAGAACTTGTCTTTGAAGATGTAAGAGTTCCTAAAAGCAACGTATTACCAAATGTTCAAGGATTGAAAGGTCCTTTGACTTGTTTGTCAAAAGCTCGTTATGGTATCGCTTGGGGAGCAATGGGAGCAGCACTTGATTGCTACGACTCGGCACTTCGTTACTCTAAAGAACGTATCCAGTTTGGACGACCAATTGGTGGTTTCCAGTTGACACAAAAAAAATTAGCTGAGATGATTACCGAAATTACTAAAGCGCAATTGCTAGCATGGCGTCTTGGTACTTTGGCAAACAAAGGGAAAGCAACTCCAGCTCAGATTTCAATGGCGAAGCGAAATAATGTAATGATGGCTTTGGAAGTAGCTCGCGAAGCTCGACAAATCCATGGAGGTATGGGAATCACTAACGAGTACCCATGCATGCGCCACATGATGAACCTTGAAACGGTATTGACTTATGAAGGTACACACGATATTCATTTGCTAATTACAGGAATGGATGTTACTGGGTTTAATGCCTTTCAATAGGAGCTATTGAATTAGATCGAAATTAGAATTAGAATGATTCCTCTTTCATGAATTTTACGTTAGAAGGTCATTCTAATTCCGATTTCGGCTCCCATTCTTCCAGTGTTAAGGAATGTATAAAAATTTGCTATGTATAGGCAGATATCCTTATTTTAGGGAAGAACGTCCATGATCTGATATACTTTGTCTATAAGTTTGAGAGTTTAATTAGTGGAATTACTAGTTTCAACTCTAAATAAAAAACTAAATTCAAACGTTCTAGTAAAGAATGCCAAGATACTAAACGGCATTCACCGATAGTCAACACTATCAAAGCATGTTTAACAACTCAAGCCTGATATGAATCGTATTAAAACGCTCATTTTTGTATGCTTAGCCTTAGTGGCTTTTTCTCCTGATCAGTATGCTCAACAAGGAGACCAAGACAGTCCTATCGTGCTAAGTAATCCTTCTTTTGAAGATCAACCTCATGTTGGAACGGAAGGAGGAAAAGGTCCTAGAGGATGGGATGACTGTGGTAAATATGGAGAAACAGCTCCAGACGTTCAGCCAAGCCCTCCAGGTATAGACCCTTTTTTTGGAGTACGTCTACAAGCTCATGATGGAAAAACCTTTGTTGGTATGGTGGTGAGAGATAACGATACCTATGAAGCAATTAGTCAGCGATTAAGAAAGCCGATGGAAGGAGGAAAGTGTTATAATTTTAGTATCAGTTTGGCGCATTCGGATGTTTACAAAAGTATAAGTAGAAAAACCAATCAACCAGTCGACTACGTCGAAGGTGCTGTGATCAGAATATGGGGAGGATCAGGGAAATGTAGTAAACTAGAAATGTTGGATGAATCGCCAAAAATCACCAACACAGAATGGTTGAATTATAACTTCCGTTTAGAGCCTGCTAGAAATTATTCTTACATCTTAATTGAAGCTTTTTGGAAGACCCCAGTTATGTTCGCTTATAATGGGAATATACTGATTGATAATGCATCTGCTATTCAACCCATACCCTGTGAAGAAGAGCCGTTAGCAAGTATTACAATTCCTGAAAAAAAGGTAGAGCCTAAAATAGAACCAGGGAAAAAGCCTAAAATAGAAGATTCTAAAATAGAAGAGAAGCCAACAACTATTGTAAAGACTGAACCAGCTCCAAAACCTCCTAAGAAAAAAGAGTTATTGAATGAATTGAATAAGGATGTAACCGTTGGACAAGAAATAAAGCTCGATAAACTTTATTTTAAAGCGGACTCCTCCAGCCTTAGACACCAAGACCTTCCACTCCTTGATGAAATTTATGATTTTCTAAGTGAAAACAAAAAAGTAATCGTAGAAATCGGAGGACATACCAATAATCGATGTGCAAGTAGTTTCTGTAATAAGCTTTCAAGGCAACGTGCAAAATCTGTAGCCAACTACCTCATTGCAAAAGGAATAGAGGAGAATCGGGTAACCTACAAAGGTTATGGAAAAACCAAACCAAAGTATCCAAATAATACACCAACCAACCGTCGAAGAAATCAACGCGTTGAATTGAAGATATTGGAAACAGGATAGTTGGAAGAGGAAAGTTGGAAGACCGAAGTTTTTGTTTATCGCGAATTCTACGATCAGAAGCAACTTCCTGTTGATAACCATTAAAAAAAAGAATCATGGACTTGTCTCCATGGTTCTTTTTTTACGTCTCAATAAAAGAATCTATTCTGGAGAAAAGTATTAAACAAATCCACCCTTAGATTCGTTAACTTCGCACAAACATACTTTTTAAACAACTTCATTAAAAAAAATGAATTCGGTGACCAGTCAAATGAAGCATATCTTCAAAATAGAAGATTTAGATTTGTTCAAGCAAAAAGCATTTGCCTGGGCAGGTCAATTTCAATTGCTTAGTTATCTGGACAGTAACTCGTACAAAGAGGACCCACAGCAGTCGCACGAAGGTCTTATTGCTGTAGGTCAGCAAGCAACGCTTATTAAAGAAGCCGACGATTCAACCATCAATGGCTTTGATCAATTAAAAGCTTTTCATCAGCAAAAGCAAGATTGGCTTTTCGGCTTTATGGCTTATGATCTGAAGAATGAGGTAGAGCGATTGTCATCTAAAAATGAAGACAATATCGGAATGCCCGACCTCTTGTTTTTCCAACCAGAAATTGTCATCGAAATATTTACAGCGCATGTTACTATCCATAGTAAAATCACTTTGCCTGAAACGGTCTTTGAACAAATTGAAAAAACAAGTCCTAATAAGGTCAAGGCTATTGCCAAAAAGCCTGATGTAAAAGCTCGTCTTTCAAAAGAGTATTATCTAAAATCGGTTGAAGCCATTCGACAACACATCATCGAGGGCGATATTTACGAAATGAATTTCTGTCAAGAGTTTTTTGCAGAAAATTATGAAATGAATGCGGAGCAATTATTTCTTTTACTCAATGATATTGGCAAAGCTCCCTTTACCGCCTTTGTCAAATGGCAAGACAAATACCTCTGCTGCGCTAGCCCCGAACGTTTCATCAAAAAAGTGGGCAACAAATTAATATCACAACCCATCAAGGGAACCATCAAAAGAGGAACAACCAAGGCAGAAGATTTACAACTCCGTGACGCACTTTCTAAAAGCGAAAAAGACAAATCCGAGAATGTAATGATTGTTGATTTGGTTCGCAACGACCTTTCAAGAACTTGCAAAGCAGGGAGCGTAAAAGTAGACGAACTTTTCGGTATCTATGCCTACGAACAAGTGCATCATATGATTTCAACCATCAGTGGCGAACTACGAGATGAAGTACATTTCGTAGATGCCATTCGAAATGCTTTTCCAATGGGTTCCATGACGGGAGCCCCCAAAGTAATGAGCATGCAATTGATCGAGCAGTATGAAAAAAGTAGAAGAGGATTGTACTCCGGAGCGGTAGGTTATATTCGCCCCAATGGTGATTTTGATTTCAACGTAGTGATCCGATCCGTTTTGTATAATGCAGCTGCAAAATACCTTTCCTTTCAGGTTGGTGGCGCTATTGTTTTTAATTCGGAGCCAGATTTGGAGTATGAAGAATGTTTATTGAAGGCTAAGGGGATATTGACGGTTTTGGGTTTGTTGGAGGAGTAGATTGTAACTCCTATCTAAAGGATATTCTGAATTTTTAAAAACAAAAAAAATGCTAAGCTCGCGTATATTAATTGTTGAATGAAGGCTGGCTTTAAAATTAGATAAGAATTGCTAGATGTTTGTTTTCGAATGGGTAGCTTAATCTACCTCCACCAAAAAACCCAATACTTTTAAATCCTCCCAAAATAAAGGATAAGACTTCTGCACCACATCCGGCTCATTTACAAGCACCGGACCATACAAAGCCAAAGCAGCTAAAGACATCGCCATCCGATGATCTTCATAAGTCTCAAATTCCGGTAGATCCAAATCCGCCTTTCCAGAAAAAGCAAAAGCATCTGTCTCCGATTTTGAAAACAAAATATTCACTTTGTTCAACTCTTTCTCTAGTGCATCAATGCGGTCAGTCTCTTTGATTCGCAAAGTTTGCAAACCTGTAAAGTCAGCTTTTACGCCAAGGCCAGCGCAAGTGACTGCGAGTGATTGTGCGATGTCAGGGCAAGCCAGAAAATTATAAGAGAATGTTTCCGGTAATTGAACACCCGCTTTTTTTTGCAAGCGAATCCCCGTTTTATTAAAGGTAGTTTCAACTCCAAAAACAGTCATCATCTCCGCTAGTACTGAATCGCCTTGCACAGATTCATCAAACAAACCATCCAACTGTAAGTCCGCTTCATCTGCCAAAGCAGCGAGCGTGTAGTAATAAGAAGCTGCCGACCAATCTGCTTCAACAGTAAAGTCGCGCGACTGATATTTTTGCGATTTTATGTGAATGGTATTTTCTTTTTGTTCCCATTGGATACCGAAATAAGCCATCAGATTGAGCGTCATGTCGATATAAGGTTGAGAAACAATATCGCCAACTAATTCGAGTTCGATTCCATTCGGTAGATTAGGTGCGATCATCAATAATGCAGAAATAAACTGGCTACTAATCCCTGCATCAATACTGAGCTGATTGCTTTGTCCGATATTGGGTGAACCGATAGAGATGGGTGGGTAGCCTTCTTTTTCGAGATACTGAATATTGGCGCCTAGCATTTGTAGTGCGTCTGCGAGTGGTCCCACAGGACGTTGTTTCATCCGGACAGATCCGGTTAGTACCTGTGTGTCTGGTTGAAGCGAAAGATAGGCCGTCAAAAAACGGAAGGTCGTACCCGCAGCTTTTACATCCAGCAAGTTTTCATTAGAACTCAAGAGTCGATCAAGTGTCTCTGTATCTTCAGCATTGGACAATTTCTTGATTTCAAAATCAACACTGCTCAATGCTCTAATGATCAGAGCACGATTACTGATACTCTTTGATCCGTTAAGTACGATGGTACCTTTTATGATTTTGTCTTTTTTGGAAATTTTGTTTGTCATGGCTGCTTGTTGAGTTGGAAGTGGTATCGAATTAGAATTAGAACCGCTTTCTAAGGTAAGCACTGTGAATAAGAGAATATTCTAATTTCGATTCACATTCTAATTCCGCTGCTATAGAAGAAATTTTTCCATTTCCCACTTTTTTATTCTTCCTCCTGTTTCTTCTCTTTTTTATCTCGAGCCTCACGTCGTCGTTCAGCATCCTTCCGATCCTCTTCCTCCCGATGCTTACGGCGATCATCAATGTGTCTATCGTAGGCTTTGATGATCTCTTTTACTAATCGGTGTCTGACTACATCATCTGCCGATAGATAGATGGAAGAAATTCCTTTTACGTCTTTGAG
Organism: uncultured Saprospiraceae bacterium; assembly: GCA_937921775.1. Taxonomy (GTDB): domain Bacteria; phylum Bacteroidota; class Bacteroidia; order Chitinophagales; family Saprospiraceae; genus CALGLS01. Next base: position 26,548 of record CAKZUK010000129.1, on the reverse strand, counting down.
TATTTCTAGTCCGTGGCGCAAACCAGATTTTTGATTGTATGGCAAATCGATTTGAGTCAAGTCACCAGTGATGATACATTTTGCAGAAGGACCGATACGTGTCAAAAACATTTTCAACTGTGTGGTAGTCGCATTCTGAGCTTCATCCAAAATGATAAACGCATTGTCCAAAGTACGACCACGCATAAATGCGAGTGGAGCTACTTCTATTATACGGTTGGTCATCATGTAGTTGAGCTTTTCCAGCGGCAACATATCGTCTAGTGCATCATAAAGTGGACGCAAATAAGGATCAACTTTATCTTTCAAATCACCCGGAAGAAAACCAAGATTCTCACCTGCCTCTACTGCTGGTCGAGTCAAAATAATTTTCTTAACTAATCTGTTTTTAAGCGCTCGAACGGCTAATGCAACCGCAGTATAGGTTTTACCTGTACCTGCAGGCCCAATCGCAAAAACAATATCATTGTCTTCACTGGCTTGCACTAGTTTCCTTTGATTGTGCGTTTTGGCTTTTATAGGTTTACCTTCTCTGCCGTGTACGATGGTGGCATTGCCATTACCGTTACCAAGCTTAGTTTCATATGGATTACCTCCATTCAAAAGGTCTTCTACCACCTGAATAGACAGGTCGTGTTGCTCTTTGATCATGCGTACCATCTTCTCAATTATGGATTTAACCTTTTGAGTATCTTTCTTTTCGCCTGAAAGTTTGATGTTTTCCCCACGAGAGGTGATCGTTACCTCTGGGAACGCTTTTCTGATTAAATTAAGTTTGACATTATTTCTGCCATAGAGTTCAACTGGGTCGACTCCTTCGATGGTAAGGATTATTTCACTCAATATATAATGATATTTAGAGTTGTTTAATAATGATATTTAGAGTTATTTAGACTTGTATCATGGGCTAGTTTTAGCGTTTGACTAGTATTAAATACGTCGTTTAATTAACTTCTCTATAAATTGTTATTATTTTGCACCAAAATAGGGACTATTTTTGATTAATGGGAATCCCAATAGATTAACTAAACTGAAATTCTGCAATCTTTATGCCCATCGTAACTTTAACGTCTGATTTTGGCCTCCAAGATTTTTATGTTGGCCTTATAAAAGCAGCTATCCTTAGTGAGGATGCGCAACTTAACATTGTTGACATTAGTCACAACGTTAATGTCTATGATATAGTTCAAGGAGCCTTTATTTTAAAAAATTGTTTTGCAGAATTCCCAGTAGGTACCGTACACATTGTCAGTATCAATAATTATGGGACGAAGAAGCCTTGTTTTTTAGCAATCCGCTACGCAGGGCATTATTTTATTGGCCCTGATAATGGGATATTCTCTCTACTTTTTGACAAGATAGGAGAGGGGGATGTTTATGAATTGGATTATGAAGAACAAGGAGGATTTCCAATCAAACACATTTTTGCGAAAGCAGTTCGACACATCACAGGAGGAATGCCTTTCAATGAAATTGGTTTTCCCGTTGATGAGATTGAAGAACGCATTAGTTTTCAACCAGTAGTGAGTGCTACGCAAATAAGAGGTGCTATCGTTCACATTGATAACTACGAAAATGTCATTTCTAATATTTCCAAATCTTCTTTTGAACAAGTAAGAAACGGTCGAAATTTTTCGGTTTTCTTTAAACGAAACGATCCTATTAAGCAGATTTCAAAGTATTATAATGAGGTCGCAGTAGGAGAGCCCCTTTGCTTTTTTAATGCTTCTGGATATTTGGAAATTGCAATCAACATGGGCAAAGCTGCAAGTCTTTTAGGACTTGATGTAGAGGATACCATCCAGGTTGATTTTCATTAAAAATAAAATACGCTAACTGTATTACTGGAAGGATCTAAGTTTTGTACCTGTCAAGAGAATGAAATGACCTTGCCTCTACTCATCTATAAAATAATCATGATAAAAAGAATCGTAAAAATGAGTTTCCAAGCAGAAAAACTGGAAACCTTCCTAGCTGTATTTAATGAAAGTAAACCATTCATAGCCAAAGCAGAAGGTTGTCTACACCTCGAGTTAATGCAAATGCCTGAAACTCCCAACGTAATTTTTACGTTTAGTTTCTGGAGAAGCGAAGATGATTTGAATAACTACCGTCACTCAGAATTATTCGCTAAAACCTGGGCTAAAACAAAAGTCCTGTTTAATGACAAACCAAAAGCATGGACTGTGAAGTCTTTGGAGGTGGTCAAGCAATTTGAGCTTAAATAAAATACCACATCTAAAACCAAGATGCTCAGAATAGTTACAAAAAATGAAAGTACTAAACTTATCGGATTACAAAATATACCTTGGTGATATCTGGACTGAAGTTAACACATTCTTAAGTGAAAATACCTTTAGTAAGATTGCTGTTATAGTAGATGAGAACACTGCAAAAAATTGCCTGCCCATTCTCAAAACGAATGTAGTCGATCACTCGTTCAATTTGATAGAAATCTCCTCTGGAGAAAAGAATAAAACCATTACAACTTGCGAATCCATCTGGCAGCGAATGATGGAACACAGTCTTGATCGACATAGTCTCGTCATTAATTTGGGAGGAGGAGTAATTGGTGATATGGGCGGATTCTGTGCCGCTACATTTAAACGAGGAATGACCTTTGTCCAAATTCCAACAACTTTATTAGCGCAAGTTGATGCTTCAATAGGTGGCAAACTCGGTATTGATTTCAATGAAGTAAAAAATGCAATTGGGCTTTTTCAAAACCCAAAGGCTGTTTTTATCGATCCTGTTTTTCTCAAAACACTTCCCTATAAAGAACTTAGAAGTGGTTTTGCCGAAATCATAAAACATGGCCTCATCGCTGACGCCAAATTATGGAATGATATAGTTGCAGTCGAAGACATCTATGGCTTCGAAATGGAAGATTTGATCTACCGCTCTCTCTTGGTAAAACAAAGTATTGTAGAGCAAGATCCATTTGAAAAAGGCATCCGAAAAGTGTTAAATTTTGGACATACTATCGGTCACGCGCTGGAAAGTGTAGCCCTTAATAGCAACAAACCCTTACTTCACGGCGAAGCCATCGCTATTGGAATGCTTTGCGAAGCTTGGTTATCCCAAAAAGAAAATGACCTTTCTGTAACTGACTTGAAGGCTATTGGCGATTATGTCCTTGGGCTTTATGGAAAGAGAATGCTCTCGGAAGCAGATTTTCCTCAGTATCTCGATATTATGTCTCAGGACAAGAAAAATCAAGGAAAAACCATCAATTTCACCTATATCAAGGCTTTAGGAGCTAGTATTTTTGACTGTACAAGCACGGAAGATTCTATTTTAGATAGCCTTTGCTACTATAATTCATTGACTGTTTAGATGAAGAGGTAGCTTGGCAGTCAGATCGCTTGGTTGGGAGATTTCATTCGAGTACAAGTCTGAGATCGAGGGCTCTGAATTTGTGCGAAAGTACTCAAGCTAGTGATTTCTCAGTGGTGGCAGTGCTGCTACGGTCTCTTAGTGCAGCGATCTGAGCGCAAAGCGGTCTCACAATATGACACATTTCTGCACCGTTTACGTAGATCAAACAGTACTATTTTCGTATGTTTGCTAACCTTTGGAAAAGAGGAATTAAGCATACTAATAAAAAACTGAAATTCATGGAAAATACAGATATCAGTAATACTGATCAATCATTGCCTGAAGATCGTACCACCAAGCATCGCAAGGCCGCTAAATGGATGTGGCGATTAGCCATTTTGGGTATACTGGGAATCATCGGTATGTTTGTATTTTTCTCTTTTCAAGACTTACCTACCTTCGAAGAGTTAGAGAATCCGAATAGCAACCTCGCTTCTGAAGTCTTTGATGATAAGGGCAAAGTTTTAGGACGCTATTATGTCGAAAACCGTATCCCTGTTTCTTACGAAGAGCTTTCTCCATATCTAGTTCAGGCCTTAGTGTCAACGGAAGATGAACGTTACTACGATCACTGCGGTATTGATGGCGAAGCATTGGCTCGTGTTCTTACAAAAACTTTATTGCTTAATAACAAAAGTGCAGGTGGTGCAAGTACGATCACCCAGCAGTTGGCAAAAATGTTATTTACCAAACAACCAGGCTCTGGTGTGGGACGTGTAATTCAGAAATTTAAAGAATGGATCATAGCAGTCAAACTGGAACGTAGTTATACCAAAGAAGAGATTCTTGCGATGTATCTCAATAAGTTTAGTTTTCTCTATGATGCATACGGGATTAAAGCTGCCTCTGAAGTTTATTTTGCAAAGAGCCAAGATTCTTTGAAAATAGAAGAAGCCGCAACTTTGATTGGGATGCTTAAGAACCCATCACTGTTTAATCCTGTTCGTCGTCCCGACACAACTTTCCATCGTAGAATGGTTGTTTTCAAACAAATGCAGAAGAGTAATCTTATCTCTCAGGAACAATACGATTCTCTGCGTTTATTACCAATGGACTTGACCAGTTTTAACCGACAAACACATGCGGATGGATTAGCTCCTTATTTCCGGATGAAGTTGGGTGAAGGCATTAAAGGGATTTTGGGAAGAGAAGAAAATAGAAAGCCAGATGGAACTAAATATGATATCTATCGAGATGGTTTAAAGATTTATACGACATTGAATACCACCATGCAAGAATATGCAGAAGAAGCGATGGAGGAGCATATGTCGAGTTTGCAGAAGAAATTCTGGAAGCATTGGAAAGGAAAAGATCCCTGGACTTACGAAGATCCAGAAAAATTACAAGATGAACCTGAGGCAATTGAAGCACTAAACAGTGCGAGAAAGAGAACCATGGAGCGTTACATTTCGAATACAGATCGTTATGGTCGCTTGCGCGAAAAAAGTCTAGGGCCCCTACTGCTAGAAGTTGGTAAGTCTATTGATGGTTATGCTATGCGTGATATTGATATCAAAAGGATGTTAAATGAAGATAAAGACAAAGGAAGTTTAGCTAAGCTGGTTTCGAAAAAATATGTAGGTAACAAGTTGGCTACAAAATACCGAAAAGTATTAAGCGGAGATAAGTGGCGTACTCTGAAAGTTGAATGGCGTAAATTTCAAAAACTAGTCGAGAAGAACTTTAACACAGATGTGAAAATGAAAGTCTTCGCTTACAATGATAGAATGGAGACAGATACGATAATGACTCCATTGGATTCGATCAAGTATCACAGTATGTTTTTGCAATTGGGATCAATAGCGGTTGACCCAAAGACGGGGCACGTAAAAGCATGGGTTGGAGGAATCAATCACAAATATTTTCAGTATGATCACGTAACTTCTGATCGACAGGTAGGTTCTACTTTCAAACCATTTATTTATTCCACAGTAATTGCACATCAAGGCGTTTCACCTTGTATGACGGTATTTGATTTACCTTATACAATACATCAGGGCGAGGGCAACTTTGGCTTGTTGAGTGATTGGACTCCTGCCAATGCGAATGGCGAATATTCAGGTCAACCTTATAGCTTATTCAAAGGATTGATGCACTCAAAAAATACCGTTTCCACATATCTAATGAAGCAGTTGGGAGACACCGAATACGTTCGTGGATTGGTACACAAAATGGGATTAGATAGCTCAGAAGTTCGAAATGGGAGATACCGAATTCCTAAACAACCTTCTATCTGTCTTGGATCAGCAGATCTTTCAGTTATTGACATGACTGGAGCGTATACCACTTTCGCAAACAATGGTATGTACAACAAACCAATTTTTATCACCAGAATAGAAGATGGAAATGGTCGATTAATTTATGAAGAAATTCCTGAAGCAACACAGGCATTACATCCAAATCCAAATTATGTAATGGTGACTATGCTCAATAAAGTGATGACCCAAGGCTTGTCAGGATTTAATAAAATAAAGAGTCAATTAGGCGGAAAAACTGGAACAACCAACGACTATGTTGACGGATGGTTCATGGGACTTTCGCCAGATTTAGTAGTCGGTACCTGGGTTGGAGGAGATGCAAATTGGATTCGCTTCCGTGACTTGAGATTGGGTATTGGTGCAAAAATGGCAAGACCGTTTTTCTCCAAATTTCTATTAAAAATAGAAGCGGATGAAACAGTAGATTATAATCCAGATGCAAGATTTTTTGTGCCTTCTGGCGATTTGGGGATTGTACTCGATTGTGAAGAATACCGCTATGATAGCGATCTCCGTCCTGACATGTTAGATGAAAATGGGGAAATGCCGGATGAGATAGAAGATGAAAGTTTTGGTGATGAAGATTTTGGTGACGAAGAAGAAACGACGACTCCTGCTCCAGTGGATGGCGAAACAGAAGGCGAGGAAGAGGAAGACGAAGACTTTGGAGATGGAAAATAGTCGTTTAATAACATTCGATAGAAAATTCAATTTTTTTACTAATTAAACAAACATCCAATTATGAAAGCACATGTTGCCAATTTTATTAATGCAGTCGTTTTGATCCTTATGGGGCTTTGGGGGTATTTTGAAACAAATGCACCTACCGCTTTTATTCTTGTAGGTTTTGGGGTTGTATTGCTGCTGCTCAACGGAGGTGTGAAAAAAGAAAATAAAATTATCGCTCACGTCGCTGTTGTTTTAACATTACTTGTTCTTGTCGTAATGCTAACTAGACTTTTACCAAAGGCATTTGATGCTGGAGGGATGAAGATAGTTAGAGCAATTGTGCCAAGTATCACTGGCTTGATTGCCATGGTTGCTTTTATCAAAAGTTTTATTGACGCTCGTAAAGCTAGAACGGCTGAATAGAAGCGCTTTTCAAGGTCAGTGGCAATTCCAATTGCAAGATACTAGACAGCTTGTGAAAATTTTGTTTTACAAGCTGTCTAGACTAATTCTACTCCTGACTATTCAACACTAACAAACACGCTATGTTCAAAAAAATTACACTGTTATCAGTAGTACTCTTGTTTCTGATGCAATGCAGACCTGTCGAAAACAAAAGAATAACAGACGTGAACTGGGATCTCACTAAGCCAGAATTACAACGTTTACTCACCTTGCAAGATAAACAAGCATCGGATAGTTTATTTCCCTACTTTCATTCCAATGATCCCACTTATCGTTATGGAGCAGCTCTCGCTTTTGCTTCTATTCGCGATAAAAGTGCAATAGATAGTTTGGCGACTTTACTAAAAGATGAAGTGATGGATGTGCGAATTGCAGCTGCTTATGCTCTAGGGCAGATAGGTGATGAAAAGGCAGAAGCTTCTTTGATTCAAGCTTTTAAACCGGGAGATTCTACAGCTGTTTCTGATGCAGTCAGAGGTGTCATTCTGGAAGCTATTGGAAAAACAGGATCGGAACAATCTTTACATAACTTGGCTACGATAAGTACTTTTCTACGAGCAGATACAACGCTGCTAGAAGGTCAGGCTTGGGGTATTTATCGTTTTGCATTGCGAAATAAAGTAGTGCCCGAGGGTACTAGTCGAATGGTAGACTTTATAGCTAGAAGAGGTTACCCAGAAAGTGTGCGTCTCATCGCAGCCAATTATTTAGGGCGCGCCAAAAATATCCAGTTGGATAGTATGGCTACACTTTCTTTATCTAAAGCATTGGCACAAAGTGTCAATCCTGATATTCGAATGGGGCTGGCACTTGCGCTAGGTAAGACTAAGTCTGGGATTGCATTAAATGCCTTGACCAACCGACTCGCTATCGAAAAAGATTATCGGGTCAAGTGTAATATTCTAAGGGCTTTGAACAAGTTTGATTATAAAGCAGCCGAACTGATTGTTACACCTTTCCTTGATGACGAAAATTTAAATATTGCTAAAACAGCGGCTCAGTTTTTTGTAAACAATGGGATTCCTCGTGGAGCTAATGTTTATTGGAGAAAAGCTCGTGATACTTCCTTGCATTGGCAGGTACAGTTGACACTCTTTAAAGCCGCTAACAAATATATGCCTGCTTACTTTGAGGTGACGAAAGGTCAACTCAACAGCGAATTGAAAAACCGTTTAGCTATAGCTACAAATAACTATGAAAAGGCTGAGGTATTAAATGCGCTTAGTCAGTATCCTTGGAACTATAAATTTATAAAAGAGCAAGGTTTTGAAGTCAATGATGTAGTTGTAAGAACAGCTAGTGTACAAGCACTCGCTGATATCGCTCGTAATCCTGACTTCGTAAAGTTTTTTGGGAATGCACGATCAAAAGTGGTGAAGAGAGACTTGAAAGATTGTTTTGTTGAGGCCATTGAAAAAAGAGATGTATCAATGATGGCTCTTGCTGCAGAAGTTTTGAGAGAACCAGAATTAGGTTTTATTGACCTTATAGATAGTCTTGATTTTTTGGTGGCAGCGAAAGCAAAACTTTCCTTGCCTAAGGAAATGGAAACTTGGTTGGAAGTCCAAAAAACATTAGACTTTTTTAATGGTAAAACAATTAACGAAGAAGTTGAAGTTAACTACAATCATCCCATTGACTGGGAAATGCTAAGTGCTTTACCGGAGGGTATAAGTGCTGAAATAGAAACAGATAAAGGTGAGATTACTATTAGCTTTTATCCTGACTTAGCTCCGGGAGCAGTCCTGAATTTTGTTCAACTGGCAAAAAATGGATATTATGACGGTAAGAACTTCCATAGAATTGTTTCTAATTTTGTGGCGCAGGGAGGTTGCTCGAGAGGAGACGGATACGGTGCTTTAGATTATTCTATCCGAACAGAATTGCCTATGGCGAATTATAATAGAGAAGGAGTAGTTGGTATGGCTCGATCGGGATACCATACGGAGTGTACTCAATTTTTTATTACCCATTGTCCAACACCGCATTTAGACGGAAAATATACTATTTTTGCGCAAGTGACAAAGGGGATGGATGTCGTACATGAACTTGAGCAGGGCGACAAAATTAAGAAAGTGGTTATTCGTTAATCACCTATTTTCTAAAACAACTTCAGAATAAAACGATAAATAATGAAAAATACTCCTTTATCAGAAAAGCATATTGCGCTAGGCGCGCGAATGGCAGAATTTGCAGGCTATAATATGCCGATCTCTTACACCAATATTAAAGAAGAACACCACTGTGTCCGTAATGCTGTAGGTGTTTTTGATGTTTCTCATATGGGGGAATTTATTATTAGAGGAAAACAAGCCGCGGACCTCATTCAAAAGGTAACTTCCAATAACGTTACAAAGCTGGAAATCGGAGATGCACAATATTCTTGTCTACCCAACCACGATGGCGGAATCGTCGATGACCTCTTAGTATATCGTTTAGACGAAGACCAATGTTCAGATGGAGAGCAGTCCTTTATGTTAGTAGTCAATGCATCCAATATTGAAAAAGATTGGAACTGGATCAAACAACATAATGATTTTGAAGCAGAAATGTTCGATATTTCTGACCGTACCGGATTGCTTGCAATACAGGGCCCAAAAGCAACTGCAGCACTTCAGAAGTTAACTGACCTTGATTTGGCAAGTATGAAATATTATACTTTTTCAAAAGGAAAATTTGCAGGTTTAGACAATGTTCTGATCTCAGCAACAGGTTATACCGGTTCAGGGGGATTCGAATTGTATGTACAGACAGATCAATTGGTGCCACTTTGGGAAGCAATTTTTGAAGCTGGAGCAGAGTTCGATATCAAACCAGTTGGTCTAGGTGCACGTGATACACTTCGTTTAGAAATGGGTTACTGTCTTTATGGTAATGACATCAACGATACTACATCTCCAATTGAAGCAGGTTTAGGATGGATTACCAAGACTAAAAAAGGTGAATTCAACTCTGTAGAAACATTTTTAAAACAACGGGCAGAAGGAGTAAGCAAAAAGCTGGTTGGTTTTACAATCGCTGACCGTCGTGTTCCTCGTCATGGATATCCTATTGAGAATGAAGCAGGCGAAGTGATCGGTGAAGTTACCTCCGGAACTCAATCACCTTCATTAGATATTCCAATTGGAATGGGCTACGTTAAAACTGAGTTTGCGACACCTGGCACTATCGTCAAAGTAGTAGTAGGAAAAAAGCATTTGACAGGAACGGTCACTAAGGTACCTTTTTATAAAGTCGAAGATTAACCGTTTAATTCGATATTTAAGTTAAAATAGAACAAAAGCACCCTCAATTGGCTCTTATCATGAACAAAAGGGCTCAAATTTTGATTTCTTTTTTGATATGTGTATTTTCACAAACTATTGAAAGTTCTAAAATAAGCTCAAATAGCATTTAATAATGATTTGAGTAACAATTTCAATATGAAACTACACTCGATTATTATCGTAATCAGAATGATTCAAAATTTGTAATTATTATGGATGTAAAAGAGGGTAAAGAAAAGTTTGTTCAAGCCTGGGGTACCTTGGGATCACACTGGGGTATCAACAGGACCATGGCACAAGTCCACGCTCTTTTATTGATTACACCCGGCTCCCTTTGTGCTGAAGCAATTATGGGGGACTTGAAAATTTCAAGAGGTAATGCGAATATGAATATTCGTGCTTTGATTGACTGGGGCTTGATTTACAAAGAACTCAAACCTGGAGAGCGGAAAGAATTCTTTACTGCTGAAAAAGATATGTGGGAAGTAATGAAATCGATCATTGCTCAGCGAAAGAAAAAAGAACTAGAACCTTTACTAAAGGTTTTGGATGAGATCACAGAAGTAGAAGGCCTTTGCCAACACTCCAGTGAATTTTGTAATGTAGTTCGCGACATTAAAATGTTTTCCTGTAAAGCCGATTCAGCATTAGAAAAACTAACAAAGGCAGATTCCAACTGGTTTGTGGGAACCTTCCTGAAAATGATCAAATAAATTTATGCGAATTAATCCTTTCCAAGCTGTATATCCTAACTTTGATTATGTAGCTTCCACGGACACCTTCTTCAACACTGTAAAGACGGAATATACCGGCTACCGAAAAAGTGGCTTTTTTCATAAAACATCACAAGAAGGTTTATACATCTACCAGATTATAACTAAAGAAAGAATCTTTACTGGTTTGGTTACAGCTACAGATATTCGGGATTATAAAGACGATAAGATTAAGAAACACGAGAACACACTCACTTCAAAAGAGCAGCAACAACTCAACCTTCTGATTAGCCGAAACGCTATGGTCAAGCCCGTTTTATTGACCTATCCCGGCGTTAAACCAATCAATAAAATCATCAACAGCTATACCAAGAAAAATAAACCTTACTATAGTTGCGAAATCCCAGGGGAAAAGCAAACACATAAAGTTTGGGAGATTACCGACGGTGCCTTGATTCGAGAAATTCAGGATTTGTTTAAAAAAGAAGTCCCTAAGTCTTATATAGCAGATGGTCATCACCGTACTTCTACTAGTGCTCTGTTATACGAGCGAATGAAGAAAAAGGGAAACAAAAAATACGACCAATTATTAGCTATTTATTTTCCAACTAGTGAGTTGGAAGTACACGATTATAATAGAGTAGTGGAAGGTCTTGAGGATTGTACTCCTACCATGTTTATGGTTCGAATGGGACAGGTTTTCGATATCGACATATTGGAGGAACCTGCCAAACCAGAAAATAAACATGAGATTACTCTTTTCATAAATCGAGAATGGTACAAACTCACTTGGAGAAAGTCAGTCCTCAAAGAATACCAAAAAAAGAAAGTCTTACTCGATGCGACGATGCTCGATGAAAAAGTTTTGCGCGATATTCTCGGTATTACTGATGTAAGAACGGATACCAGAATTTCTTACGTTGAAGGTCCAAAAGGAATTGACGCAGTACGTTCTCAGGTTATTAAAAGTAGATATCGAATTGGCTTTTGTTTGTATCCAGTGGATTTAGAAGACTTGATGAAGGTTGCAGATAGTGGTAAAACTATGCCTCCGAAATCAACTTGGTTTGAGCCTCGTGTCAAAAACGGGATGATTATTCTTGAACCTTAGTTGAGACTAGATCGCTGAGAACTTTCACTCAATCGCGGCACTCAACTGCGCGGGCTTCGCGTTTGCAAGAAGTCTCTCAACGCAGTAATCTCTATGTGGTGGAGCACAACGCCACCAGGATCTCTGAGCTAAAAGCGGTCTGATAAAGCAAGAGGCATTCCAAAAAAAATAACTATGAGAAAAATAACAGCCGACCACATCTTTCCAATCAATCAAGAACCCATTAAAGACGGCGTGATCATCATCGATGATTCAGGAAAAATACAAGCACTAGATCAGCGAAATAATCACGATGCGGCTTCACTCGAAAAACATGTTGGAATTATTGTCCCTGGATTTGTCAACACACATTGTCATTTGGAATTGTCGCATATGAAAGGAAAGGTAGCGACGGGCACTTCTTTGATTCCGTTTATTTCCAATGTAGTAGCTTTTCGGGAATCACCGGAAGAAGAAATTCAGGCAGCGATTACTGCAGCAGATGAAGAGATGTATCGAGAAGGAATTGTAGCAGTAGGAGATATTTCTAATAAGACAGACACCGCCTCGCAAAAAATAAAGAGCAAAATTAATTATTATACTTTCGTAGAAATGTTTGATTTTCTACAAGCAGGTATGACAGAAAGCGAGTTTGCCAAATACAAAGCGGTTTATGATGCACAGTCTAGTGGCAATGGTAATAAAAAAAGTTGTGTCCCGCACGCTCCTTACACCGTTTCTAAACAACTTTTTCAACGCATCAACGAAGTGAACACCGACGAGGTAACTGTCAGTATTCACAATCAGGAAACACCTGACGAAAACCAACTCTTCCTTACAAAAGAAGGCGCTTTTTTAGATTTCTATAAAGGATTCAATATCGATTTAGCAGATTTTAATGCTTCGGGTAAAACGGCTATTCATTATGCCCTCGAAAATATGAATCCTAAAAGTCGTACCCTTTTTGTACACAACACTATGACTGAGCTTGCAGATATTAGAGCTGCCCAACAATGGTCTGACAGAGTATATTGGGCTACTTGCGCCAACGCTAATCTCTATATCGAAAACCGCCTTCCAAACTATCAACACTTCATCGATGCTAATGCTAGAATGACGATAGGTACCGATAGTCTCACCTCTAATTGGCAACTCTCCGTACTAGATGAAATGAAAACGATTGCTCGTTATCAATCCTATGTTCCGTTTGAAATGCTGCTGCAGTGGGCTACGCTGAATGGAGCTGAGGCTTTAGGCTATGAAGCTACATTAGGTAGCTTCGAACTAGGAAAAACACCCGGATTAAATTTATTAAATATTGGGAATGATCTACAATTACGCCAAGACACACAAGTAAAAAAGTTAGTCTAAATAATAAAAAATTTAAGGAAGTATGATACTAAAAATCGCCCCACCGAATAGTATATTTAATTCCGTGAATTAAGGATGAAAGGCTTATAGATTTGAAGGGAATTGTCAAAGCATCTGTCCCATAAATACAGTTCGCTCTAAGTCAAAATCTAAAAACGAATATCGCTCCTCCAAGTTCTCAATTAAATCCAATTGCCGCTGCAAAAATACCTGATGCTCCGCGGATCCTACATGAAAAGGCCGATGCTTCGCAGCTTGCAAAACCTTTCCCACTTCCACCAAAATAGTCTTCGTGTTTTTTACAAAAAAAGCATCTTGAAAGTAATTCCAGATATAATCAATCGCTTGTTTTGAAGGGTGTGCATAATCACTTTCATAAAAACGATAATCGCGCAAATCATCCATCATAATTTCATAAGCAGGGAAATAGTGGATAAAAGAAAAGGTCTTTTCCAATTCAGCCGCAGCTAATAATAAAGTCGCTTTGCTTCGTTGGTTTTCAATCAATCCATCACGTAGGTGGCGGATAGGACTAATACTTAGCAGTACCTCTAGATCTGGTCGCAGTGTTTTTACTTGCTTGAGCATTTGGCCTAAAGCCAAAACACAATCATTAACGGATAGGAGCTGTTTATTAAATTGATCACCTGGAAGTTTATGGCAATTGGCAACAATCTTATCGCTTGCCTTGTATTGAAAAACTGCAGCAGTACCTAAGGTTAGAATGAGTAGATCAGTCTTTTGTAGAAAACTACGAGCTGCGCCTAGCTCTTTATTTAATCGTCCTAGAACGGCAGCCTTGTCTGGTCCAGAAAATCTGCCATGATGTTGGAAACTATGCCATAGACCTTGGTGCTCAAACAAATCTTCAGATGTAAACTGCTGAGTATCCAACAATAAATTTATTCCATCGCTAATTGAAGTTGGATTGTATAAAATACCAAATGGATTGAGCAAAGAATTAAATTTATACTGATTCATTCGCTGGCCCATGTTCTCGGCAAAGCAAGAGCCCATACACAAGGTGGTATGTTGATGTCCAATCTGAAAAGGAAAGCTAATCTTTGATAACTGAGTTCGGAATTCTGCCATTGAATATGCTTAGTTTAGCTCAAAAGTATTAAATTTAGAATTGAAGCCCCCGAACTTAGCTTAACTTTTTGATCAAATACCTAAGAGACGAAACAAAATTATTTTGACTTTTACTGTTTTTATAAATTTTCTAAGTAATTGGCCGAAAAGCAATTGACGTGGAAGTTTATAAAAACGCCAAAAGTAAAAAGTAAAATAATTCAGTCAAACTACCTATATTACCCGAGCAATGAGTTTTCTTAACCGACTATTTGGCCGTGACTCCTCTAATAAGGATCAACCTGACATTAGCTTTGGGCGTTATAGTGACGCTTACAAGGACGATACCCAGTATGATGCCTGGGACAAAGCAATCGAACAGTTCGAGCAGGAAAACTATCTGGATTCTTATCAAACTTTTTTTAGCTATCTGAGAGATGAGAAAGAGGACAATGTAAAATTCGAGCTAGATAAAGGTGTCCTTCAATTCGAGTTTGTACAAGGCTCCAGAAAGATTGTAGGTACAGCAAGCAATAAGAAAATCATAGCGAAAGCAAAGATTGTAAAGACAAACAAAAATCTGAAAGTTGATTTTATGCGTCGTTTGCTTGAGCAAAATTATGATTTGAAATACAGCCGTTTTTGCCTCGACTCCGATGACCACCTCGCCATCATCTTTGACACATACAGTGTGGATGGTTCTCCCTATAAATTGTATTACGCGCTCAAAGAATTGGCAACCAACGCTGATAAGCAAGATGATTTGTTGTTGGACGAATTTCGTTCGTTAGATGCAATTAATCTCGATCATCTTAGGCCCATTCCGATTGAGGAGAAAGAAGCAAAATACAAATACATCAATCGTGCTATCAAAAAAGTAGTGGATGAAGTGAATTCCAAAAAATTGGATGCCAAGCAATATCCGGGAGGTATTGCTTATCTATTACTTGACCTAGTTTATAAACTAGATTTTCTGACAAAACCTGAAGGGTTTATGATGGAGGCACTAGAGCGGATTCACCGATTATATTTTGCGAATGCAGGGCAACCATCTCCTGAGAAAAACGCAGTGCTGCTCAAGGAACTGGAGCAACTACTAGAGCGACCCAAAGAAGATTACTTTAAAGAAATGTATAGAACTACTTCCACCTTCGGAATTACAACTGCGGTGAATTATAGTAGGGTAGTCAACTTTATAGAAGGTGAGTTGGGAAATATGTATTGGTATGATGATAATGGTTATGACGAAGTTGCCTGCTCAGTGCCTGGATATATAGTTGGTTACTGTTTGTTTAACTACGCGGTGCCTAAGCCATGTAAAGATTTATTTCAGCTCTATTATCAGATTTTGGAGCCTGGTTATTTTTACAATTTGGGTTTTCAAACTTATCGGGCCAAAGATGGTACCTTCAATGTTAAGGGGATCAAAAAAGCCATTAAAAGATTGGTGGATTTGTATAGTTCGAAATATGAAGGCTTTGTGCCAAACACCAGCATGCTTGACTTCAAATCAACCACAGCCTTTGCCATGTCCTACTTGAAGATGATGGAGGTACTTGAAATGACTAAACTGGATTAATGGAAGCGATCATCGAACAATATAAAGATATCATTATTCAAATTGCTACGCCGTATTGCACGGGGACTGGTTTTTATTCGTCAGAATTGAACGTGATAGTGACAAACGAACATGTGGTACGAGACAATAAAACGGTGGTTGTGGATGGGACGCGTTTTGAAAAGCAACTAGTAAAAGTGTTATTCACGGATCCTAAATATGATCTAGCATTTTTAGCTTTGCCTTTTGGTTCAACTTTCTCAGATACTGTTTTGGAAACGGAAAAAAAACTCCTTCCGAATGACCATATATTAGTATTAGGCCAGCCCTATGGTCTCAAATATATGGCTCGCAAAGGACAAATAATCAGTACGAATTATTCGATAGATGATATTGATTACATAGAGCATGATGCAGACTTACATCCGATCAATAGTGGGGGCCCAATGGTGAATGAGGTGGGAGCAATTGTGGCTGTGAATACATTTATTTTAAAAGATGGCTTGAATGAAGGTTTTTCGCTTCCTGCAAAATTTCTCAAAGAAGTTTACGAAGATTATGAAACGGGGGATGGGAAAACCGGTTGTCGTTGTTATGTATGTTCTACACTCGTTTTTGATGACAATCCCAAAAATAACATTTGTCCGGGCTGTAAAAACAAAATTGATATTCCTGCTCTTGCCGTTGAGTATCAGTCAGTAGGGATTGCACATACCGTAGAGGAATTGTTAATTGAGAATGGATATCAGATCGCATTGGCTAGAAGAGGCCCAAATAACTGGGAAATTCATCAGGGATCAGCATTTATAAATATTTCATATTATGAGAAGTCTGGCTTAATAATTGGAGATGCTTATCTGTGTTCACTCCCCGTTGAAAACATCCAACCATTATATGAATATCTGCTTCGGCAAAATCATGAAATAGAAAGTCTGACTTTTAGTGTAAAAGGAAATGACGTTGTACTTTCATTGATGATATATGATCGTTATCTAAATGATGATACTGGACGTAATTTGCTGAAGCACCTTTTTGAAGCGGCAGATGATTACGATAATATTCTGATAGAAAAATATGGTGGGACCTGGAAGGTTCGAAACGATTGATCAAATCATGATTTACTATTTCATTTCAATAAATCATATAGTTCAAATCGTATTTGCAAATCGGATGTTTTTTTAGGTCACTTGATATTTAACTTTTGGACTAGAAGGGAAAAAACTTCGAGGTAAAGTGAATAAAAAGTGAGCAAAAAATGAGAAAAATCCCCAAAAATTATAGATTTTTAGCTAAAATATGATTTTAAAAGATATGGCTTGAGCATTATGGGTAATCCTTATTCCAAATATTTAACTGTTTTTTTAACAGGGATTTAGACAAAGAATCAAAATATTTGGAGAAAGGCAGCGTTTATTGCCAGTCGGGTATCTTGTTAAAAAGTATAATTATTTGCAGAATCGAAGAGGTATCTACTTTCATTGGTTCTAAATTTTAATTATCTTTATCATTCTTATAATCCAAGGTTATTCTCGTGCATACATAATCTTAATTCACTGTTTCAATTCAAATTAGTTGATATGAAAAAAATTAAACATTTATTAATCATTGTATTTGCAGTACTGGGATCCGTTACTTTAAGTGCACAGGATATCCATTTTTCCCAGTTCTACATGTCTCCGTTAAACTTGAATCCTGCTATGACAGGTGTTATGAATTGTAACGTGAGGTTGGTAGCAAACTACAGAAATCAATGGTCAAGCGTACTAAAATCACGCGCTTACAACACTTACTCTGTAAGTTACGATCAACGTATTCCAGTAGGTCGTAATGACTACTTCGGAATTGGTGGCTCATTCTTTGGCGATAAGGCCGGTGAATCTGAATTTGCCACTTTACAAGGTAAATTATCTCTTTCTTACTCTAAGAAAATGGGGGGCTACCGTAAAAAAGCACATTATTTGGTTATGGGAGCTGATGCTGGTGTAAACCAACGTAGCGTAAACTTCAACAATCTAAGATGGGGCTTGCAGCATGACGGAGAAGGTAATGTTGATCCGACTTTACCTTCAGGAGAAGGTAATCTAAATCGTCCTAACTTCCTTTTTGCAGATATCTCAGCAGGTTTGCTTTGGTTTACTGTATTTGATGATGACAATAGCTTCTTCTTAGGAGGTGCTTACCATCACTTAAACAGAGCTAACCAATCTTTCGCAGAGAATGACTCAGAGCCTTTATATAGCAAGTTTACAATCCACGCAGGTGGTGAATTCATGGTAGGAAGCCGTGTAGGCTTGGTACCAGGTGTTATCTCTATGTTTCAGGGACCTTCTTTCGAGTTGAACACAGGAACAAGTTTGAAATTCTTATTGAGTGGTTCACGTCGTAGCTATCAGGCAGTACAGTTTGGAGCATTCATGCGTATCTCAAATCACTTTCAGAAGAGTGTAACTACAGATGCTTTGATTCTTAATACGCGTTTTGACTATAATGATTTCTCAATCGGATTTAGCTATGATGTAAACGTATCTAGCTTACGTCCGGCTTCAAACTCTAATGGTGCCTTCGAATTTGCACTGATACACAAGATTTGTGGTCCTGAAAAGAGAGGTCTTTACTGTCCTAACTTCTAAAAAGTGCTCTATTATTAGAGGCTATAGCTAGTTAAATAGTTAAAGTTTAAACTAAAAAAGCCCTGTTGAATAACTTTTCAACAGGGCTTTTTTATGGTTTTTCTATGGTTTTGCCCCTGAAATTAAGGCTGTAAGGTTTATTAGCTATACTTTTGGATGTCAGCCTTTTAGTAAGTTTGCTATAAAAAAAAGTAAGAAAGTCGTACCTTTAGTTCCACTAATACATAAGATTTTTTTAATGGACGCACAATTGCTTTGCTTTATATTCCATTATTAACTAATCTTCATTAGTGCTGCGACATTGAGAAACACTATAAATCGAAGTTTTGGAAGAGCTTCAAAAAACGAGAGATTGGCTTGAATCATTGGTGTAATTGGCAATTATTATTTGATTATTACCTAAAGCAATCTTTTTCAGAATCGGTTTATTAATTTAAAATTAAAAAAATGTTTGGATCAAAGAAGAAAGGAACAGACTCCTTAACGAAGCCAGTAAATATGCCTGGTACACATTCTTTAAACACATTGGTACATGGTACAGTGGTGGAAGGAGCAATCAAAGCGGAGAATGACATTAGAGTGGATGGTGTGATAAAAGGATCATTGACTTGCAGTGCTAAAGTAATCATAGGACCTACTGGTAGTATAGAAGGGGAAGTACGCTGCGTCAACGCCGTTATTGAAGGTTCTTTTGAAGGAACACTTACCGTAGCTGAATCATTGAATGTTCGCGACACTGCGAAGATTAATGGTGATGTAAAAACAAATAAACTTATCGTACAATCTGGAGCTGTGTTTAATGTTACTTGTAAAATGGGTAACCAAGCAGGCGCAGGATCTTATAATAATTCAATAAAAGGAACCAAAACAGTTGACTCAGCCGGAAAAACGCAAAACGCAGCAATCAAAAAAGAAGCAGTATAACGCAGCTTTAAAGTACTCTGGAATGGGAATGCAAATGTTGATAGGTATCGGCATTGGTGTTTTTATCGGAAAAAAATTAGATGCGCATTACGCAACGGAACAACCCATATTCACTGCAATATTGGCTTTAGTCTTTTTGGTAGTTGTTATGTATAGTGTCCTTAAAGATTTAATGAAGAATTAAGTAGATAGATGGGCAAACGTAGTTTCTTTTTTCAACTCGGTATACTTACCATTATATTCTCAA
The DNA here is from genome assembly GCA_937921775.1 of uncultured Saprospiraceae bacterium. Lineage (GTDB taxonomy): Bacteria > Bacteroidota > Bacteroidia > Chitinophagales > Saprospiraceae > CALGLS01. The sequence continues at coordinate 6,908 of CAKZUK010000129.1, read as the reverse complement.
TATTGGCTCTTCTCACAGGTTTCATACCTGTGTTAGCACCTTATGTGACCTTCTTTTGGTTGAGCATTGCACTGTACGTATTGTTTAGTTTGGTAGTGCATTTTTTTGCAAAGAAAGCAGCAGTGAGTGCCAATAAATTAGCTTTCACAAATGTGACGATTGGTTCAATGGCAGCTAAGTTATTCGTATCCATTATTCTAGTTGTCGCCTACAAAAAAATAGCTGCTCCTCCAGATGACTTCTTCATCATTCCATTTCTACTGGTATATCTCTGTTACACCATTTTTGAAACAAACTTCATGGTCAAATTAGGACGAATAGATAAAAATGAGTCTAATAAATGAGATTTTAGGCTTAATAAAAATGGTTGAGATTTTAGGCTTAATAAAAATGGATGAGATTTTAGGCTAAGCACAAATAAGATCTAGGACTAATAGAATGAAATTTAAGAATTAATAAAAAGATGAAATTTAATTGCATAGTTAACGAAGGTTTTGAATTTGAATTTGATGACAATGAGACTCAAAATTGGGACATCACGCCAATGGGAGATCAGCAATTTCATGTGCTCAATGGCCATCAAGCTGCGAAGGCAAAAGTGTTGGATGCTGATTTTGACGCAAAGTCCATTACCGTAGAGGTGAATGGGAATCAATATCAGGTGCAAATAAAAGATGAATATGATCAATTGGTAAAAAAGCTTGGACTATCTGCAACTGCTAGTAGTAAAATGAAAGACCTCAAGGCGCCAATGCCAGGTCTAGTATTAGAGGTGATGGTAGAAGTCGGACAGCAAATAAATAAAGGAGACAGCCTACTTATATTGGAAGCCATGAAAATGGAGAATGTAATTAAGTCAGTAGGAGAAGGTACTGTAAAATCGATTCTGGTTGGAAAAGGAAAGTCGGTAGAGAAGGGAGCAATTTTGTTGGAGATGGAGTAAGGAGTTAGGAATGGAAGCTGGAATATTTCCACTATCGAGAATAGACTTATACAAGCGGTTTTGAAAAAAAAAAACTCAAATAAAAAAGCGTTTCAGACATTGTCTGAAACGCTTTTTTATTTTGATAGATAAGAGATACTAGGAACTACGAGCGTGGAGCCTATTTAATCTTATATAAACTTCACGTCAGAAAGCTATTCCAATTCTTACTGGTAATTTTCTTCAAAAAATTCCTGATATCCATCTAAAGACTTCTGCTTCAGAATAATTCGGTAATTATACTGCGTCACAGGATACATCACGTATTGAACACCCTTTGGTAGAAAATCATCTGAGTTGGATGAAATACCACTGTAGTAAGCCATCGCCTTTTCCTTTGTTTTGAATCGACGGATAACCAAGACAGGTGTACCGTTCTTAGTATCTAAATAAACATTAGAAATACGTAGCTTATCTAATTTGTGATATTCTCTATTGAAGTCAGAGACCGCATTTTTTGCATCAGATAATTTGACTTCATCCTTACCTGTTAGTGCAACTATAAAATAATGCAATTTGTTTTCTTCCATTTTGAACGCACCTTTCTTTTTGTCCTCCTTAGCTTTTGTCTCGGCTACTGCTGCTTCTCCATTGAGTAAACGAAGAATCTCCTTCGCTCTGGTTTCTTCAGGTGTTTCAGGAAACTTAGCAATCACCTCTTTCAGGCCTTTGATGTAAGCTTCCTTTCCTTCAATATTACCTAGGCACATTGCACTTAAGAGTGCAAACTTTGCTTTGTAAATATTTTTGGGACCAAACATTGTTGGTGCTTTAGCAGAGCGATCATAAGCACTTTGATATTTACCATCAGTGAAGTCACTATAGGTTGCATTGTAATAGTTGGTCAACTTCTCCTCTTCTTTTTTCATAGTAAGTAAGAAATCAGGATCACTGATTACGCGAGCAAAAGTACCTTCAGGGTATTTACCGTTTAGTTTGTCAAATACAATTTTTGCTTTGGCATTTTCCCCCATATCGGTATATGCTAGGTAAAGATGGTAAAGCGACTCTTCTTCAAATTCAGTATCAGGGTAGCGCTTTAAAAGCTCTTCCAAAGTTTCAATTGATTTTTCATTATTACTCAAACGGTCACGGTAAAGAATACCTAGTTTAAACATGGCCTCTTCGATCTTCTTGTTGGCCTTAGCTACCTTTGCTGGAGTGTCAGGAATGTCTTTAAATATGATCGCCATGTCCTCGTCTGTCAAGGTAAAATCAATGACTTCGGTTTCAGCAATGTCGCCATCTAGATCTCCAATTCCCTGACGATTAGATCGTCTCCAGTTATCTTCCAGTTTTCGCGATCCCCATTTCTTTTGAAAATCTCTTGTTCCTTTTTTCTTATTTTTTTCATCATAGAAAGGAAAGGAACTGGCAGTGCTTTGTGGATTTCTTGCGCTGCTTCGAGAAGCTGTTCTGGGATTATTTTTGCTAACAGCCTGTGGTTTACTACCAGCTAAAAGAGCAGCACGTCTTGCCTCTTCCTGTTGTCTTTTGATCTTTTGAGCCAGTGATTTTTTATCGCTGTCGCTCATGTTGGCCACAGTGAGAACACTATCCTGAAAGGTAATGATTTCAATATTAGCAGCAATGTCAGTTAAGTTGTTGCTATAGCTTGAAACGGTTGCATAACGTTCGTCTGTATTTGGTAATACTTGCAGTGTGCTATCAAAGTAATTTTTAGCATTGACAAAGTCTTGAAATTCGAAATAGTATTCAGCTAAGAGCAGGTATGATTCAGCCTTTTGAGCAGTATTGCCAGTGTTATAGGCTAAGGATTTTTTAAGATAAGCAATTGCTTCAGGGCGGTCACCAGACTTCATCGAAATGTTAGACATCGCAAAATAAATTTGATCTCGATAATCTTCATTTTTGATATCCTTGGTCATTTTTCTTAGCGACTTCAAGGTTTCAGGAGCGGTTAATTTTCCGCTACGATAGCCGTTTTGAGCAAGGTTTAGCTTTGAGCTGAATTCCATGTCATATGACTGACTTGCTTTCATCGCCTTGTTGAAATATTCGTAAGCTTGATCTCCTCTGCCAGCCCAATCGTGTATTTGAGCTAGGATGTATGCGTAGCGAGCCTTTTCCTTTCGCTTGGCGTTGGCCACTGCTGTTTCGAGTGGCTTTACAGCCGCCTCATATTTTTTTTGCTTCATGTAAAAGTGCGCCTTTACTGGAGCGATATCTTTTTTAATGTCTTTGAAGGTCTTAGGATCGTTTTCCAATTGATTGAGAATCGATTCAGCTTCTTCATAAGCATCGCGTTCGATATAGACTCGTGCGAGCCATAATAGACCTTCTTGATGACAAGGACGGTGCTTTACAAGGTATTTGTCTGGCTTTTCTTGATCGTTTTTATCGACCACTTTGTCAGACTTCTTGTCGTCAGATTTGTCTTTAGGAGTCGCTTTCTTTTTTTTGCTGGAAGATTTTTTCTTTTTTTTCTTTTTCTTCTTTTTTTTCTTTTTACGTCGCTTCTTTTTCTTGCGTTTTTTCTTCTTCTTTTTAGAAGAAGCCTTTTTGTTATTTTTTTCTTTTTCTGCCATCGCTTCAGGGCTAAATTCCCGAGTCATATAAATCATCGTTTCTTCAGCAGATTCGTAATCTTGCTTGAGGTATTGCGCTTTACCCGCGAGGAGATAACTATCATCTAGCCAATGCGATGCAGGGTGCAAGGTCTTTGCCACCGTTACTTTTTTAATGGCATCATCCAGACCACTAGCTACGCTAGTAGGGTTTTCAGAAGCAACATATTTGAAAACAGGAAGGAATTGATTGAAATTATCCTGATGTTCTGCGTTGAGTTTGTCAATACTCTCTTCTAAAAGGACATTAGCATTAAAATAGTAATTGAATTCAGTCGTTGTATTTTGGTAAAACTTCTGAAATTTAGATACATCGCCTTTCTTCTTTTGGGTAGTACAAGCCGTAATGGCTACCATAAGAAAGAGGATAAACCATAGTTTATTTTTAGCGATTAGTCCTGTACTAAAAAATTGTTTAATTTCGCACATAAATCAGATATCTGATGTAAGTTGTTGGAGCCTTACGATGAAAAATGCCTACAACTTATTAAAATGATGAAAAAGAGGGGAATATTCCCTTAGAATTATACTTCGTAGCAAGTAAATTGTTTCACAAACATACACTCGGAGAAAGTGATCAGAATTCTTCTTATTTCTTGATTTTTAAGAGAAATCGTTAGAATTTGCTCGCTTATTCTCCCATTCTCAAATCTTGTTAAGGAAGCTTTAAATAATAACTTAAAGATTGCAAAGTTATTTTAATTTCCTCAACATTTAGCAACTACAAAAAATTAAGATAGGCTACTGCAATCAAATAATCAAAACTAGATAGCCATAAGGAATGTGGTTTGAATATTTGATTGAATTAAAGGCAGGCTAATCCTGGCTGAGCAATAAGCAGACTATTTTTTGTGTAATACTTAAGGTTCTTAGCATTATGGAAAACAAAGAGGAACGATCCTGGTTTGAAAACCTTCGCCAAACGTACCGTTTGGGAGTAATGAATAGCGAGACTTTTGAAGAAGTTGGCTCTTACAAACTATCCTTGCTCAATCTCTACATTATTCTCAGTGGAATAGCTGTGGCTGTTGCGATTCTAGTGATTGCTATCATCGTATTGACTCCAGTGAAACGATATATCCCGGGCTATGGAGATGTTAAGCAACAGGCTGAATTGATCGAACTCAACCAAGAAATTGATGAATTAGAGCAGAGTTTGAGATCTCACGAAGCTTACACCGATAACTTTCGGCGTATGCTGATCGGCGAACCAACGGATGAAACACCACTGGAAGAGGGAGTAGATGAGGAAATGCCCGATAGTTTGCTGAATGTAGAACGAATCAGGGAAGATGAGCTACTTCGCAAAGAAATTGCTAATGATGAATTGCTTCATGAGCAGGAATTACTCAGCAAAACGGCCAATTTTGTCCCAAACGAAATGCCTTTGGAACAGGTGTACTTTATTCCTCCAGTCACCGGAATTGTTAGCGAAAGCTACGCAATCGACAAAAAACACCTTGGAGTAGATGTTATGGCTCCTAAAAATACACCAGTAAAAGCGGCTTTGGAGGGTTATGTATTCGTATCAGATTGGACACTAGAAACTGGAAATACCCTTGGAATCCAACACGCTAATAATATAATCACTTTCTATAAACACAATTCAGCCCTACTCAAAAAGGCCGGTGATTCGGTAAAAGCGGGCGAAGCTGTAGCCATAATTGGAAATTCTGGTACACTTTCTACCGGTCCACACCTACATTTTGAGATTTGGTATCGTGGAAAACACGTCAATCCTGAAGATTTTATCAATTTCAATTAGATATAGCTTTAGTCGTAGCTTATTAGTAGTCTACTCTAGTCATAGTGTATTCTTCACACAATGATTAGAGCTAAAATTGGCCTTTTATGTCTAATTGTTATATTTTTGTTGCTTCAATGATAATACTATCTATCTAAAATTTGAAAAATTAAAAACATGGATAAGGAACTACGTGAATCATTTAATGAGAAAGGAGAGGCCTTAAGCCCGATTCTTCCTGAGGATATAAAGAATTACCTAATCGATATTGATGGGACAGTATGTGATGACGTTCCCAATGAAGAACCTGAGCGTATGGCAACTGTATTGCCTTACCCAGATGCACTTAAGATGTGTAATAAATGGTATGATGAAGGCCATATTATTACCTTTTTTACTTCTCGAACGGAGGAGCACAGGGAGGTTTCAGAAGCTTGGTTTGCTCAACACAATTTCAAATACCACGGTTTATTGATGAACAAACCTCGTGGAGGTAACTACCACTGGATTGATAACCATATCGTAAAGGCTACTCGATTTAAAGGTAAGTTTACAGATTTGGTTGTTAAGACTAAGAAAATTGAAGTTTTTAAGAGGTAGTTGGAAGTCCGAACACGGAACACGGAACACGGAAGTTTTCCGTTAACCTAATTCGGTTCTGACAAGCTAAATTTTAAAAACAAAGAAAGAGGACACTAAAACATTATGTTTTAGTGTCCTCTTTACGTTAGATGGAAAATTTCCCACCTCCAACTTTTTACTTCCCACTTCCTAAAACGTCCTTCAGAGCTTCGACTAAATTCTCATGTTTAAATTCAAAGCCCGATTCCAAAGTTCGTTGAGGAATAACTCGCGTGCTTGCAGTCAGCATTTCTACTCGTTCACCCAATCCTATCTTTAATGCAAATACAGGTGCCGGCATCACTAGTGCTCTACTTTCTTTAGCTTCTTTGATGGCATATGCGAGAGCTTTGCCAGTCACCGGCTCTGGAGCAGTACCATTATATATACCCGACATTTTTTCATTTTGGATACCAGCAATGAAGATGCGACATATGTCATCAATGTGAACCCATGAGGTATACATTTGGCCGTCGCCAAAATAATTACCCATACCAAAATTGAATGGGATCAGCATTTTTTCCAGTGCGCCACCTTTTGTGGAAAGTACAATGCCTATGCGTATAATTACATGTCGTTCGCTAATGCTAGGAAGAGACTTGAAAGCTGCTTCCCAAGCGACACAACTTTCCGCAAGAAAACCAGAGGTGCCGGGTGTAGATGATTCGGTGAGTTTTGTATTTCCACGATCACCATAAAATCCAATAGCAGAAGCTGCTAGAAATACCTTGACTTTTTTTCCACTTTCTTTGATATTATTGAAGAGCAGTTCATTACTTTTTACCCGACTATCAATGATGACTTGTTTGCGCTTTTTTGTCCAAGCTTTATCCGCAATTCCGGCGCCAGCCAGATTGATCACGTAATCTACATTTTCAAGTGCAGCCTTATCCATGGTTCCAGTATTTGGATCCCACTTGAAAGCAGGGAATTGAGCGGAAGGATTTGCTCGGCGGCTAAGATGTCTTACCTC
>CAKZUK010000128.1 GCA_937921775.1 uncultured Saprospiraceae bacterium | reverse complement strand
CACAGCTATAAATCATTAAAAATAATATAGTTGGCTCAGATTCAAGTTAAGCTTTAACAAATCCCATTATTAATCGGAATTAATTATGAAAATTCACACACAGAAAATTTCCTTCAAGGCTATTGTCTCTCTTATTTTCGCCCTATTTCTTTTTTCACAATCAGCATCTGCACAGCTATTTATCAATGAGTGGATGGCATCCAATGATAACACCATTGCAGATAACTTTGGTGAATTTGACGACTGGATTGAAATTTACAATGCGGGTACTTCTGATATCGATCTCGCCAATTATTATATAACAGACGATCCATTAGAACCTACAAAATGGCAAATTCCTTCAGGTAACTCTGCCTTAACAACTGTAGCTGCAGGGAGTTTCCTTTTACTTTGGGCTGATAACGATATTGACCAAGGAGAGAACCATCTTGGGTTTAAACTAAGTGCAAATGGTGAACAAATTTCCCTTTTTCAAGCAGATGGAACAACCTTAGTGAACGAAGTAATATTTGGCCCTCAAGCTTCTAATACTTCTTCGGGTAGAATTCCGGATGGGAGTAACGATATACAGGTTTTCATTTCTGCTACTCCTTCTGAATCAAATTCCAACGCCAATGCTGATGTCACCTACAATGCCATGTATACTTTTCAAATAGTAGAAGGCAATGATGATGCGAAACAATTTGAATCATCACAAGGCTGGATGAGCCTTGACGGTACCATTATCTACATGACCCAATCTCCTTCTTCTGAATATATAGGATTACGATTTCAAGGAATCAATATTCCGCAAGGAGCTACCATCAATAATGTTTACATGCAATTCACCAATGCCTCTTCAACCGAAAGCTCTGGTGATTGTAACCTAAGTTTCCATGGCGAGAATGTTGGAGATGCAAGTCCTTATGCCTCAGTTGCAAATAATATTTATGATAGAGCTACTACATCCGCTAGTGTTTCTTGGTCTCCATCTGATTGGACAATACAGGAAGAAGCAGGACTTCTACAACGATCTCCAGATTTGACAAACATCGTTCAAGAGATAGTAAATAGAGCTGATTGGTCAACAGGAAATGCGATGTCTTTTATCATTAGTGGTACCGGAACTAGAATCATAAGATCTTTTGACAACGACCCTGATAGAGCCACAAAAATTATTATTGAAGTAGAACAGGTAGCAAGCAATGATCCAGTGAGTGATGTATTCATCAATGAGCTTGCTGCTCGTGGAACTGAATTCGTAGATGAGTTTGGCGAACGAGACGACTGGGTTGAACTATATAACGGCGGCAGTACTGAAGTCAATCTTGGTGGTTTCTTTTTAACAGACGATTTAGACAATTTAACGAAATGGCAAATTAGTGCTCCTTTGATTATTCAACCTGGTGGCTTTGTAAACATATGGGCAGATAAAGACCCGGAACAAGGTGGCTTACATACTAACTTTAATTTAAGTGGTGCTGGTGAAGACCTTGCTCTAGTACAGGTTGTCGATGGTGCTTTTAATATTATTGATCAGATTAGTTTTGGTGAAATTCCTTTCGAAGCAACACTTGGTAGAGAAACTGATGGAGCTAGCAACTTTGTAACTTTTGGCAACATTACACCTAATGCTTCCAACAATGGATCTGCACTATGGCTAGCTCCTCCAGTAATCTCTCTTGAAAATGGAATGTTTAACAGTCCTCAAACTACGAGTATTTCTCATTCCGATCCGAGCGTTGATATACGATATGAAATAGATGGCTCAGAGCCAACAATAAATTCACCACTTTATACTTCTGAGTTGATAGTAAATGCAACACAAAGTTTAAAAGCAAAAGCATTCAAATCAGGTAATTATACAGAGAGTCACTCAGCTATTCGCTCTTATTTGTTTGTTACAGACCCCAACCTTCCAGTATTACACATCAATACAGACCCTGATAATTTCTTTGATGACTCTTTAGGTCTTTATGTTGTTGGAACAAATGGTATCCCTGGCTATTGTGATCCTGATCCAAGGAACTACTGTCAGGACTGGACACGGCCAGTCAACCTTACGCTCTTTGAAACAAATGGCGATGTTGGTTTTAATGTAAATGCTGGTATTAAAATCGGTGGTGGCTGTTCCCGAAACATGGCGCTTAGAAGTTTAAACATTTCTGTAAAAGAAAAAACTTATGGCAGCCCTCCCATCGATTATCCTTTATATGAAGGAAGGAATACTACTAGGTTTGAAAAATTAAAATTGCGTAATAGTGGTCAGGATTTTGTGCGTATGGGATTCAGAGATGCTGCGGTTCAGGCTTTACTTTGGGGTGAAGTTGATATTGATCTTCAAGGTTACAAACCTGTTGCCGTTTATATCAATGACCTTTACTGGGGTATACTAAATATTCGTGAATTGTACACCAATGAATATTTTGAATTTATTTATAACATTGATTCAGATGAACTTGACTTGATAAAAAATGCAGGATTATTTTGGAAAGAAATAAAAAGAGGGGACGATGTTGAATATAATCAACTATACAATTGGCTTGAAAACAATGATCTAAATGATCCAACAAATTATACATATGCTGAATCAAAAATTGACATCAATGAATTTTTGAACTATTGGATATCCTCCATCTATGTTGCTGCCAATGACTGGCCTGCCAATAATCAGGTTGTTTGGAAAGAGAAAAAAGAAGATGCAAAATGGCGATGGGGAATGTTTGATAATGATAATAGTACTAACATTAATTTTAGCCCTTATTCTTTTCCCAATTTCAACACGCTCGATTCTGTCTTAGATGCATCACATACAACATGGCCTTTCCATCGCAACAGTACCGTGTTTTTCAGAAACCTAATGGACAATACTTCATTCCGTGATGAGTACATTCAACGAACTTGTACCTATTCCAATATTATTTTTACCCCTACAAGAGTCAGTGAAGTTACGGATGGTATCCAAAACATGATAGAACCAGAAATGATTAATCACATTGATCGATGGGGAGCTGACGGTGCTGTTGGAGGTAGTTACATCAACTGGATTACCAATGTTAATTTTTACAAAGAATTCTACGACGAACGACAAGCCTACATGGAAACCTTTCTCAATGATCAATGGAACTTGGACGGGACTTATAATCTAACTTTGAATTATAATCAAAATACTGGCGGCACCGTTGTCGTCAATTGGAATGACATGAAAACGCCATTTGACTACCAAGGTAAGTATTTCAAAAACCTACCGCTTCGTGTAACAGCAATTGCGAAACAAGGCTACACTTTTCAATACTGGTTAGAAACTGGCGATACTAATCCCGTTATTGATTTTACATCCAATGTAGATGCTACCTTGACTCCCATCTTCCAAATTAATGTTGATCTAGGTAACAGTATTGAAATCTGTGAAGGTCAAAGTGCTGATATTTCTACGGGGCTGGAAGATTGTACTGATTGTAGCTTTAACTGGAGTACTACTGAATCGACTCCAAACATTACAGTTAGTCCACTGCTCAATACGACCTACTCTATTACAGTAACTGACCCCAGTGGAATGACAAGTACTGACATAGTGGATGTTTTGGTGAGTCCTGAATTAAGTTTGACTGAAACTATTACGGAGCCTTCCCTTGGAGCTAGTGATGGTGTAATTACCGTAACACCTGTAGGCGGAGTAGGACCATATGACTTTGACTGGACTATTTCTCAAAACGGGCCTACTATCGTTGATCTCTCGGCTGGTACTTATGATGTAACCGTTAGTGATGCTTATGATTGTGAATACTCAGCAAGTTATGAAATAGGAATTGTGAGTACATCCAAGCTTGAGAACATTCTTTCTATAAATTTATTCCCTAATCCGACTACTGGAATATTTCAAATAAATCTTGAATTGAAGGAAGCTAGAGCAGTAGATGTTACTATTTTTAATGCAATTGGAAATCGTGTTTTTAAAACGACTGCTCAAGGTAAAAAACTCAGTATTCCTATCAATCTCAATGAAGAATCACAGGGATTATACTTCATTGAAATCAAAAGCAAACAAGATCGTATATATAAAAAGCTGTTAATTAACAAATAAGCCAACTAGCTTTCAATACAGAAGAGGCTGTCTCATAAGTAAGAGAAAAAATCGAATGTCAAAATAATATTTGGAGAAAGAGAATGAATAGATATCCGGTTACGGGTTTCCGGTATCAGGCGAGCGTGAATGCTACTGTGTTCACATTCGCCTGATACCGGGTACCAGAATAACGAAGTTGACAAATTTAATTCTGCATATTTTTTTGATCTAAATGTTATGAGACAGCCCCTTCTTTATATTTACACAAAAAATTAAGGCGTGCCGATTTAGCAGATTAGAACTTAATACCTACTTTATATCCAACATCTTATGCGTCTGCAAACTCAAACGCCAGCGTGGATGTTTCAGACAATATTCCAGCGTCTCTTTT
>CAKZUK010000127.1 GCA_937921775.1 uncultured Saprospiraceae bacterium | reverse complement strand
AAACCTGCTGCGCCGGTAATAAGTATTCTCTTCATAACAATTATGATAAGGTTGATTTAAATACGTTTACGATAAACTGCTGAATAGTTTCATTCAGTTCGGTGTGTATGGGTAAAGAAAGCACTTTTCTTGCCAATTCTTCTGTGACAGGGAAGTCACCTTCTTTAAACCCGTAAGGTTTGTAGGCCTTTTGGAGGTGCAAAGGTACAGGATAATATATTGCCGAGGAAATACCTTGTTCAAAAAGCTTATTTTTTATTTCATCTCGATTGCCATTTACCTTTAAAGTATACTGATGATATACATGATTGGAGTAGGGCGCTTCAAAAGGAACCGTAACACTACTCACTCCTTCAAATAGCTGCTTATACCGATCAGCTGCTTCCTTTCTGAGGGCATTATACTGATCGAGATAGCGCAGTTTTACCTCTAAAACAGCAGCTTGTATGGCATCCAGTCGAGAGTTAAGGCCAATTTTATCGTGGTAATAGCGAGTTTTCATACCGTGATTCGCAATCATCTTCATTTTTTCAGCTAATTCGGTATCGTTGGTAAATAAAGCACCTCCATCTCCAAATGCTCCCAAATTCTTGGAAGGAAAGAATGAAGTGGTACCGATATGGCCAATAGTCCCAGCTTTTTGACTTTGACCATTAGTAAAGGTATAATTTGCCCCAATCGCTTGCGCATTGTCTTCTATTACAAAGAGCTTGTGTTTATTGGCGATTTCCATCAAAGGCTCCATATTGGCTGTTTGTCCAAATAAATGTACAGGGATAATACAACGGGTCTTAGTGCTAATGGACGCTTCTATCTTCGTTTCATCGATATTAAAGGTTTCCGGATTGATATCTACAAAAATTGGTGTAAGTCGCAGTAAAGCAATGACTTCGGCAGTGGCAGCAAAGGTAAAAGGAGTTGTGATGACCTCATCACCGGGCTGAAGATCTAATGCCATCAGCGCAATTTGGAGTGCATCTGTTCCATTTCCGCAAGGAATGACATGCTTTATATCCAGATATTCTTCCAGCTTACGGGCAAATGAGCTGACCTGTGGCCCACCTATAAAGTAGCAGCTTTCCAATGTTTGCTGCATAGCTGCGTTGATTTCTTCCTTGATTTTTTGATATTGGCCCTGAAGGTCGACCATGGGGAGGTTCTGTTGTTGTATTGACATGCTGTTACTTAGTGATATGAAGTTTGAAACAAACTTCTTCTAATAATAGGCTAAAGATAAAGATTTTGCTTGCAAAAGGGCCTTTTTTACTCGCTGCTAAACGGCAGACGACACTTTTGAAACGTTATTTTATTGACTTTATTTGGGAATATGCTTTGAAGTCGGTTGCTAGACTTCAGCCCGGCTACAAAAAGGTCTATTAGTTAAATAAAATTGCTTAAGTCCCAATTCAAAGTTTTACATTTGCTGCTTGAACGGCCCGGTTCAAATTACGTAATTAAGTAATTCCGTGAATTACTTAAATAAAATTCATTTTATGAAAATACAAAGAAGCTTATTATTACTCCTTTTTGTTTTTACGATCCAATTTGGAGTAAATGCACAGGAGGAAGAGAACCTAAGAATTAATGGCGGAAATATTATCTCGTTTGACTTTACTTATGGATTCCATTTACCGGGCGGTGACTTAAATGACCGATTTGGAAGGAATAATGATGTAGGAGGTGCTTTGGAATTTATGACGGCTAATGATAATTGGATATTTGGTGTTCGAGGTGGCTACCTTTTCGGAAAGTTTGTGGATGAAGATGTACTCAATGAATTCCGCACCTCAAATGGAAATATCATTGGAAGTAGTGCAACTTATGCAAACGTCACTTTATTAGAAAGAGGCATTTATACCAACATCGAATTTGGTAAATTGATAGGACTGGTACCGGGCAATCCAAGGTCAGGTTTGAGACTAACAGTTGGAATGGGATGGCTTCAGCATAAGATCAGGTTAGAAGAAGACAGGGCTTCTTTTGTTCCTCAAATTGTAGACGATTACGCCAAGGGCTACGATAGATTGTCGAATGGTTTTGCGATCACGGAGTTTGTTGGTTACCAACATATGGCTACTAATCGATTGCTTAACTTTTTTGCAGGATTTGAATTTGTACAGGCCTTTACTCAGTCGCGTCGAGATTGGGATTTTGTTTTAGAAAAGAAAGATGAAACCAAGCGTAAAGACCTCCTTGTTGGTTTTAAAGTGGCTTGGATTCTACCATTTTATATTAGTTCAAAGGCTTCGGACAATATTAGATATTAGTAATTTTTCATAGTGAAGTTGTTTAAAGTTATTCCCTATGGCTGCTCGTAAGTCATTGACTCCGTGGATTTTCAGCTATTATACTTCCCGTAGCTTTGGCTACGAAAAGTATAATGAGCTTCGCCCACAGAATCAAGCCCGTCTGGCCAGCCGGACAGGCACTTAGGCTCGCCTTTAGGCGATAACTTCAAACAGCTTCAGTCAATAACTATTCATCCTTGCAGATATTTCTCTACAATTTTTTCCTCCAATGTTATCATTTAGGAATACGCCTAGCTGCTTTTTTTAAGCCCAAGGCGAAGTTGTGGGTGACTGGTAGGCAAGATTATTTTGAGCAACTAGAGCAAGCATTTGCTAATAATTCCAAACCCATCATGTGGATGCATTGTGCTTCGCTTGGTGAGTTTGAGCAGGGTAGACCGATCTTGGAAGCTTACAAAAAAGCAGAACCAAGTCATCGGATCTTGTTGACTTTCTTTTCGCCCTCAGGTTATGAAGTCAGAAAAAACTATGCGCAGGCAGATGAGGTCTTTTACCTTCCTTTGGATACCAAAACAAATGCAAAGCGGTTTCTTAAAATAGTACAACCTCAGTTAGCAATTTTTGTTAAGTACGAATTTTGGTACCACTTTTTGACTCAGCTAAAAGTTCATGATATTCCTATCGTTTTAGTTTCCGCCGTTTTTCACCCTAAACAGATTTTTTTCAAATGGTATGGCGGCTTACACCGAAAAATGCTTGACTGTTTCCAACATATTTTTGTACAAGATGAAGCCTCTAAGAGACTTTTGGAAAACAGCCTCAAACTTAAAGAGATTACTGTTGCAGGAGACAGTAGGGTAGACCGGGTGATTCAGATAGCAGACAAAAATAAACCTTTGCCAATCATTGAAGCTTTCGCTAACACAAAAAACATATTGATAGCTGGAAGTACTTGGCCAGCAGATGAGAATATTCTTTGCAACTTTATCAATAACTCAGAATCAGATTGGAAATTGATCATCGCTCCGCACGAGATAGGAGCAGCGCATCTAAAATCCATTGAAGCGAAGCTTAAACAAGCTAGCGTCAGATATAGTGAGGCGGACCAAGTTGATTTAGCAAAGCTAAAGGTTCTATTAATAGATAATATAGGACTGCTCTCAAGCCTCTATCGTTATGCCCGCATAGCTTATGTAGGAGGTGGCTTTGGTAAAGGTATCCACAATATATTAGAACCAGCTGCATTTGGAATACCGGTTGTCTTTGGACCTGCGCATCAGCAATTTACAGAAGCAAATATTTTGAAAAGCGAAGGAGGTGGTTTTGCAATTGAAGATAGAACAGAATTTATCCAAGGCATAAAATTCCTTTCTCAAGAGGATAATTATAAAAAAGCATCTGCAGCAAGTCAGCAATTTATGATAAAGCATAAGGGAGCTACTGATTTTATACTAAAATACCTGTCAACTATAAAAAACTAAATCGTCAGTTGATTGACAAAGAATGGATTATGAAGCTTTGTAGGGAGCTTTACTGCAGCAATTAGCGTTACTTGAAAACAGCTATAGATGGGAATAAAGAGGCTAGATTTTGTTATTAAATGCCCTCCAGTTGTCAGATGGGTAATGATATTTGTTGAATAAACGACTTCTCTACCCAAATTGAATTCATCAAACCCAAAAAAATGTTAATTTTGCATTTCACTTACTATTCTATTCAACTAATAAATTAAACAATTTTTTAAAATACGAATCATGATAACAAAAATTACTAGAATTTTAGCCGTACTAGCCTTATGCTTTACAGCTAATAACATTTCTGCTCAGGTATATTGGGGAACTAATCCGGGAGAAGGAGATTTTGATGGTGGTCTTAATGGCTGGACTGTAAACGCAGTAGCTGAAGACTCTACATGGGCGTGGCACCCAACAGGTACTATTGAGGGTGGTTCTTTAGCTGGTCAAGGTGAATCTATTGGATCAGCAACAGCAGCAAACGGCGCAATGACTTTCAACGCAGATTTTTATACATTTATGGGAGCTGCTCCGGGGAATCCTCCATACCCAGAATATGTTTCTGAATTGATTTCTCCTGATATTGACCTAAGTGCCATAGCACCAGGAACAGGTATGGCTATAGAATTCAATCAATTGATTTTATTCTTTCAAGCTGCCGCAACTTATACTTACTCTTCATACGCTGTAAGTAACGATGGCGGAATGACTTGGAGTGATAACATTGACTGTAATGAAGGTTTATTACCATCAACAGCAAACAGCCCTCAACCAACTTTGGACAACGTACTAAAGTTAGGAATTCCAGCTTCTGCAAATCTTGCAGGTTCTACTAATGCAAAAATCAAATTCACTTTCGCGGGTAACTTTTATTACTGGGCAATTGATGATGTAAAGATTGTAGCAAGAGATGGAAACGATCTTAGAGTACAATCTAACTGGTATGCTATTGCTCCTAACGTAAGAACTCCTGCTTCTCAAGTAGAACCTTTTGGTTTCCTTGCAGATGTTTATAATGCAGGTGGTAATGATGCTTCAAACGCTGAATTACAAATGGAAATAACTGGTGGTACTTCTGTATACAACGATGCTCAGTCTTACGGAGATATGGTTTCTGATTCTCTTTACGAAAACGTTTCATGGGGAGCTTACACTCCTGATCAGATCGGTAACTATACGGGTACCTATAACTTAGTATCTGATTCTGTTGATATTAATCCAGGTGACAACATGATCTCTTTTGACTTTTCAGTAACTGATTCTACTTTCTCTAAAGATACTGGACCTACTCGTGATGTACTCCCTGCAGACGCTAACTGGGATGCAGGTGAATCTAATAGCTGGGCATACGGTAACCATTACCACATCGTAAATGGTGTTGGTTATGAAATGACGACTGCTGGTGTTGTGATTACAAGCGAAGCAGGAATGACCGTTGCGGTTTACCTTTACGAGTGGACGGATGACAATGCAGATGGTATTGCTGATCCAACTGAACGTTCTAGAGTAGGTTACAATTTCTACTCAATTACTTCTGCTAACACAATTAATAACTTGGTAAGTATTCCTATGCTTGACCTTGTATCTAATGAACCTGGTATTGCATTAGAAGATAACACAGATTACATTGTAATGGTAGAATACACGGATGCTGGTGCAGGAAACGAATTTGCACTTGGTGCAAGTGAAGCATATAATTATGGTGCTGCTATCCTAAACAGTCAGCAACAGGGAGCTCCTCGATATGCGGGTATGTTAGGAATTTCTGGAGATCTTTCAACAGAAGGATTCTCTTCTGGAGGTTTCGGAACGGATATCGTACCAGTAGTACGTATGCACGTAAACCCAATCGAGTTGGTGAACACGGATGATGTATTGTCTGTTGAAAACCTTTTGGAAGTTGCACCAAACCCTGCTTCTGAATTGATTAACATTAATATTGACTTGGTTGAAAACCATGAAGAAGCAATGCTACGTGTCTTAGATGTAACCGGTAAGGTTATTGAAAGCCGTGTTTACAGCCAATTGCAAAAAGAGCAGTTGACAATTGACGTGACTAGCTGGACTCCTGGTTCTTACTTTTTGTACCTGACTACTAAAGATGGTATCAAAGCTCATCACTTTATTGTACAGCACTAATTAGCTGTCGATAAAGTTCAAACGCAAGATCAAACACCGCATTATAGCTGTGTTTAGTCTTGCGTTTTACTTGTTTTTTAGATTTCCCATCTTGGCTTTCAGCCCTTCCAAACAAGCTGCCCGTTTGTAGGAATTATTCTTGAACTTAGAAAGGCAATCAATTATTTGATTGATTTTTCTAAAAAGAATTCATTTTCAGTATGAGTTAGTATTAACTTTAAACACTATAGTCCAAGCACTTAGTACACTGTAAGCTAATTTTCTTTATGTTTTAAAAGTAGAATTTTTGTTCAAATCGAGGCGTGCACGGAACCTGATAGCCTTAGCTATCAAGGTGAGTACAGAACGAAGAGTTGGATAAAAAGATCTTTTTCAAAATGTAATTAATTTTATCTTACAGTGTATTAAAGACAGAATACCCCAATATTCGACCTCAATGAAAATAAATGAAAAAATTAATTGTTCTTTTTTTCTTTTTGACCTTCCATTTAATTGGACCTTTTCCTAAAAAATTGTTGGCTCAAAATACTACTCGCGCAGTTATCATTGGTATCTCTGATTACCAGGACGACAAGATTACTGATTTACAGTACTCCCACAAAGACGCAGAAGCTTTTGCAGATTTCCTTAAGAGTAAAGCAGGTGGTGAAGTCCCTGATGCTAACATCATGATGCTCACCAATGAAGACGCATCTGCTGCACAAATATTCCGTGTACTCGATTGGCTTATCGACGAAAGTAAAGAAAAAGATCAAGTCATCATTTACTTTTCCGGGCATGGTGATGTAGAGACCAAAACAATCCGACAGCGAGGCTATCTACTGGCTCATGATACGCCCTTCAACAACTATCGGGTTGGCGCCATTGGTCTCGATGATTTGAATGATATCTTATCTACGCTTTCACAAAATAACAAATCCAAAATTACGCTCATCACTGATGCTTGTCACTCTGGCAACCTTGCCGGAAAAAGCATCAATGGAACTCAAGCTACTGCCACAGCTCTAGCTAGCCAATTTGCGAATGAAATAAAAATCATGTCTTGCCAAGCCAACGAAATCTCTCTTGAAGGCAAACAATGGGGAGGCGGAAGAGGGCTTTTCTCTTATCATTTTATTCAAGGATTAGCAGGAATGGCTGACCATGATGACAACCTACAAGTTAGCCTAAAGGAAATTGGTCGATACCTGGAAGACCAGGTCACGGAAGAGGCAAGTCCAGATAGACAAACTCCAATGATCGTGGGTGATCGAAATGCTCGACTCTCTTTTGTAGATGAAGAATTATTGGCTCAACTCAAAGATCAACGAAAGACATCCCTTGATGGTACTATGGC
>CAKZUK010000126.1 GCA_937921775.1 uncultured Saprospiraceae bacterium | reverse complement strand
TGAACAAAACGGCTTCTAAGATTGGCGTTGCTCAAACCTCCGGTGCGCATATAAATCATGAGTTGATCCATATACTTGTAGGAAATTTTTTGCTCATAGAGAAAACGAACGAGGAGTTCAAAATCTGCTGCAATCTTATATTTGGTGTTGAAGGAACCGAAGCGTTCATAATATTCGCGCTTGGTAAAAAAGGTAGGATGGGCTGGCATAAAGCCATATTCAAAACGGCCGGGATGAAATTTTTTCGAAGAATAATACCGGACTGTTTTGTTTATATTTTTTGAAGAGACAAAGGCAACGTCTCCAAAAACAGAATCAACTTTGTGTTTCTTCATGGTGGCTACAACGTCGGAGATCACATGATCGTTTGCGAAGAAATCATCAGAATGAAGAAAACCAACAATATCGCCAGTAGCAACTTTTAAACCTTTGTTGAGTGCATCAAAGGCGCCATTGTCTGGTTCTGAAATAAGGATGGTTTCAGAAGCCTTATGGGCATTAATAATGGTCAGGGTTCCGTCCGTTGAAGCTCCATCTACAATGATGTGCTCGATGTCTGGATAGTCCTGTTTATTCAGACTGTCCAGCGTATGCTTGATCGTTGCCGCTCGATTAAACGTAGCCGTTATGATGGAAACCTTCATGTATTAATCGCTCTTCTCTTTTTAGCTTTTGCTGGATTACCTTGATAAATTGTATACGCCTCTAGATCATTGGTGGCAACAGACCCTGCTGTCAACACTGCATGTGAAGCTACTTTTACGGATGGGCAAACTATTGCTTTTGCTCCAATCCAAGCTCCCTCTTCCAAACTTATATTTCCAATTTTCAAGTCAAATGTTTTTGTGCTATAATCGTGATTTCCCGTAAGCAGCATTGCCCCCTGAGAAATACAACAATTATTTCCTATTTTCACGTCAGCCAAGTTATCAATCCACACACTTTCTCCAATCCATACATTCTCTCCTAATGATAATCGCCAAGGGTATTTGACCCTTACTAGCGGCTTTATCACACATCTCTGGCCTATTGAAGCGCCAAAAATACGTAAAATAACCACCTTTATCACTGAAAAAGGGAGGAAAGGATTATTAAAGATGAGTAGCTTACATAAATACCAAAGCGCCACAATAATACTATTGCGCCCTGGTTGGTAGCCATTCTTGTTGTATTGAGATAGGTTTGTTTTCACTAAAAGACTAAAGGTATAAGTTTCCTTAGCTCTTGTAAAATAAGGGATTAAGCAATTTCATTAAGTAGCATCTCTAGAGTGCTTAGAGGGAATTTTTAAAGAAATTCACTTCCCTTTTCAGTTTTAATAGAAGCCGTTATCGCCTTGATTTCCTGTTCTTTAGATTTAGGGTGTATTAGCAAGACATCACCCTCGTCAATCACGATATAGTCTTCTAAGTCTGTCAAAACAACCAACTTGTCTTTAGGTACCCGGATCAAGCAATTCTTGGTATTATTGACAATTACATTATCGCCATTAATTACATTTTGATCCTCGTTCTTCTGAGACTCAGCATAGAGAGAACCCCAGGTTCCTAAGTCAGACCAGCCAAATTCAGAAGGAATGGTAAATACATTTTCTGCATTTTCCATGATTGCGTAATCGATGGATATCTTTGGAGTAGTGGGGTAGTGCTTGTCTACAAAGTCCTGCTCTTTTGGTGAATTGTAAACACCTTCAGGGGCATTCATAATATTATAAATCTCAGGAGCATATTTCTCAAAAGCCGATAAAATTGATTTAACATTCCAGAGAAAAATCCCAGCATTCCAGAGATATTCGCCACTGTCTACAAAAACTTTAGCGAGGGCTAAGTCTGGCTTTTCTGTAAAATCAGTTACTGGGAAAATCCCATTATCATTTTTGGAAGGCTCAAAGTTAATATAGCCGTAGCCAGTATCTGGTCGGGTAGGAGTAATACCGAGGGTTGCCAAAGCATTATTGTTAGCGACAAAGTCGATTCCTTTTTGAAGATAACTTATAAAAGCATCTTCTTGTAAAATAACGTGATCTGAAGGCGCGACTATGAAGTTTGCATTAGGATTTAGGTCGCGTAATTTAAATGCTGTGTAAGCGATACAAGGCGCTGTATTATTACGTGAGGGTTCGCAAAGGATTTGATTATCCGTAATCTCTGGCAAGTGTTCTTTGACCTGATCTTTATACATCGCATTGGTGACGATAAAGATATTCTCTGCAGGACATAGCTTTAGAAAACGCTCAAAGGTCAGTCGGATTAGTGATTTACCCACACCCATGATATCTAGAAATTGCTTGGGTCTTGATTCACGGCTTCCAGGCCAAAAACGACTGCCGATTCCTCCGGCCATGATTGCTACGTAAGTATTGCTGCTCATTATAATGCTTGACTTATTATTTGGTTTTAGGTATCCGGTATCTGGTTACCGGCTCCCACCTACAAAATATTTTCTAATAAAATCCAGAATGCCTACATTAATGGCGTTTTAACCAACTCAATTTTTATAAATTTAGTAAGCAATCTTTCAAACGAAAAGTATATTGTTTTGTTTAGGAGATACTGAAGATAATGCTCCTTTTGCGATTAAGACGTTTTGAAAAGGTCAGAATAATTTAGTGTAAACTCAATTGTTTCGCAATTAAATGATTCTTCTTGAGAGATAATTTGCTTGAAGTGGTAGTCACCATTTTTGGGTTGACGGTAGATTTCAATTTGGCGTTCAATTAGGTTCACAATCCAATATTCTTGAATATTTGCCCGAGCATAAATATTCTTTTTGTCTCTCTGGTCATAATCCAAGGTGCTATCAGAGACTTCAATTACAACATGAATATCATTCGACTCAGGGTGTTTTTCACTATAAAAATCATCTCTCAACCGAGCAATAACAATATCCGGCTCTGGTGCAGATTTAGTTGGTAGTAGAATTGGATTCTGGCCTTTAATGGTTGCTTTCTTGTAAAGCTTTACAATAAGCAACTCCATTAATAGGTCAACCATTCCAGCATGTGTACTATTAATTGGACTCATAGTAATAATATCTCCGTTAATCAATTCTACTCGATCAGTTTCTTTGATAATACCGACTTCGGCAAGCTTGTGGTATTCGTCTATAGTAAATGATTTTCTATTCTGTGGAAGCATCATCGCAGTTACTTTTTATAAAAATACGATATTTTGAGGGAATAGGAAAGACTTAAAGGTTTAGATGGGGGACATATGGAGCTGTTTAAAACAACTACTTAACATAAGATTAATTATAAGTCAGACTTTTATATATTTTCTGACTAGACCAAATGCTCATTCCAAATGGTATCTTTAACATCCTTATAAACCGATTTGATACCTTCTTCCAATGAAATTTTGGCAGTCCAGCCAATGCCAGTGAGTTTGCTAACATCCATCAATTTCCTTGGTGTACCATCAGGCTTTGAGGTATCTAATTTTATATCTCCAGTATATCCGACGATTTCTTTTATAAGGTTTGCAAGGCCAACAATTTCGATATCCTCACCACAGCCAATATTGACAAGTCCCTGATCGCTGTAATTTTCCATCAAGAAATAACAGGCTTCCGCCAGATCATCCACATGCAAAAATTCTCTTTTAGGCTTACCTGTACCCCACATTTCCACGTAAGGTTTTCCTTGTCTTTTTGCCTCAATAAACTTGCGTAAAAGTGCAGGTAGAACGTGAGAATTCTTTAAGTCGTAATTGTCATTCGGGCCGTAAAGGTTAGTTGGCATCACAGAAATAAAGTCGCAACCATATTGTGCCCGGTAAGCATCGCACATTTTTATACCTGCGATTTTTGCGATAGCATAAGGTTCGTTGGTTGGCTCCAAAAGTCCTGTTAGTAAAGCATCTTCTCTCATCGGCTGAGGTGCCAATTTGGGATAGATGCAAGAAGATCCGAGGAACATTAATTTATCTACTTTATTGACATAAGCCGCATGAATGACGTTGCTTTGAATCATGAGGTTGTCATACAAAAACTCCCCACGATAAATATTGTTAGCCATGATACCACCAACTTTAGCTGCGGCTAGGAATACATAGTTGGGTTTTTCGGCAGCAAAAAAATTATTGACGGCTGTTTGATCTCTTAGATCTAGTTCCTTAGACGTACGAGTAACAATATTATGAAAACCTTCTTTTTTTAGCTTTCGTTCTATAGCAGAACCCACCATCCCTCTATGGCCCGCTATATATATTTTTGCAGTATTATTCATAGTAGTAAATATTATTTTCGATTAAAATCATCCTGTACTCTCACAATATCATCTTCATCTGAAAGGTTATCAGGATCTGTATGTTGCCAGATTTCAGCTATGATTCCGTATTCTTTTAGGCCAACCAACCTGTGACGCTCTCCTTGCTCGAGGGTTACCTTCTCTCCTACTTTCATTCTATGAACCTCCTCTCCCATTTCATCTGTCATACTTCTCATTACTCCAGCGGCTCCTTTTATCAGTTTCCAAACCTCAGAACGACGATGATGGTATTGCCATGACAAACGCTTGTTTGGTGCTACCACTAA